>JBDRUN010000085.1 GCA_039801365.1 candidate division WOR-3 bacterium | reverse complement strand
GACTGCGCCACCGACCATACCGACGGCAAGGATGCCGGTGAATACACCCACCCCGGGAGTGCCAAGGCCGAGGACCTGCTGGATGAGGTAGATGAGCACGGTATAGGACACCGCGGCAATGAATGTCGAGACAACAATTGAGCCCAAGACGAACCCGATAATGCGGCTCCGACCGACAAGACGTAGCACGTCGCTAAGTTCGCTCCCAAAACGGCAGAGGGCGGCAAAGACCGTGTGACGGAGCGTCTGGGGCCTGGTCGGAGCCGCGGCTACCCGAGTTGCGATGGTCAAGGCAACTAGACCGGCACAAAGGTGGGTGCAAGCATCAACCACAAGTCCCAGGTTCCATCCGACCCAGCGGACAAGAAACCCGCCGGCGACCATGCCCAGAATCGTGGCGAGCCGGCCAAAGGTCGTACTTACTGAGTTGGCGCGAAGAATGCGGTCCGGGCCGACAATCGCCGGCAGCAGGGCCGGGCTGGCGGTATTGTTGAAGAGGTCAAGACCGAAGAACAGCGGCAGCGCAACCCAGAACGGTACGAAACTGCGGAAAAGCCAGATGGCAAGCGGCGTGAGAAAAAGCAGTGCAGACTGGATCAGGTGGACAACAGTCAGAACTCGACGCTTATCCCACCGGTCCACCAGGACGCCCACAATTGGGCAGAGAAGTAGCGTAGGCACGGCAAACACCATCGCGCCTTCGGCATACCCGAAGAGTCGGCCTGGCCGTGCCTCGGCAATAACCGTGATGAGCAGCATGTGGGTAAGCCGGTCGCCGAGCTGGGACAGAGTTGTGGCGGTGACTAGGCGACGGAAATCCGGGACACGCAATACCGGGTCAGGCGTTGAACCCATGGCCGCATCGTATCTTCGCTAGCGTCCGAGTCAAGCGCCACCCGTATCAAGCAAAGATAGAACAGTTCCTCGACCATAGTCAGGCCGGCCTTATCAGCCGCCGAAGCACGTGTCTGACCATGGTCTTCTCTCGACCATGTCTCCACCGGCTCGGAGAACAACAGAACGCAGCCAGCGACCTTCATTCGCTGTCTGTTCTGTGAATTCGTACTCCGGCGACTATCTCAGCACGAAGCGGGCATCAAGGACCACTGCACCTTTGCCCTGTTCGTAAACCAGCAGTGGGTTGATGTCTATTTCGTCGAAATCCGGAAAGTCGGTGACCAATTGCGACAGACGCTGGAGACAGTCCTTTATCTTCGGTACGTCTCGCGGGGGTTCGCCCCTGAAACCTTGTAGTATCCTTGCCGCCTTGATGCCGGTCACCATTGACTCGGCCGACAGGTCGTTGATTGGTGCGATACGGAACACAACGTCTTTCAAGACTTCAACGAGGATACCACCAAGCCCGAACATGAGAAGCGGCCCAAATGAGGGGTCACGCTTCATACCGAGGATGGTTTCGGTGCCTCGCCTGTCTGCCATCTTCTGAACCAGGATGCCCCACACGTCGGCCTCAGGCCTTACTTGCCTGATGTTTTCCAACATCGTCAGGAACTCACGTGACAGGGCAGCGGCGTCGGTCAGGTTCACCCGCACCCCGCCGACATCGGTCTTGTGGAGAATCTGGGGTGAGACGACCTTGATGACCACCGGGTACCCGAACTCGTCCGCAGCCTTGACCGCCTGGTCCACGGTGTGACACAGCCGCGAGGGCAGAACTGGCAACCCGTACGCACCAAGAATCTCATGGCCCTCGGACTCAGCGACAAAGCCCGATGGTCGGGGCCGGCCAGTCGGAGACCGACCGGACCGGACCCGGACAAGAATCTCTCTGACGACATCCGGGTGCACGTCGGTGAAATATTTCACCTCGCCCTGAGGCCTGCGACTCCACACACCATATTCGGCCATCGCGGCCAAGGCCCGGGCCGCATTCTCAGGAAACTGGTAGTGGGGTATCCGGTCGCGCAGCAGCGCTTTGCGCACGTCAGCCGAGTCACCCATCGTCTGGATGCAGGCTAGAATCGGCTTATCTGACTTCTGCCCGAGCTCGGCGATGACCGTGGCCACGTCCACAGCCTCGGCCATCAGAGTCGGAGTCCAAATTGGTATGAGTCCGTCCACATTTTCATCAGCAATCAGTAACTCGAGCGCGGCCCGGTACCGCTTCTCATCCGCGTCGCCGATGACGTCAACCGGATTAGCGACTGAAGCGGTTACCGGCAGGTGTTTTTTCAACTCGGTCCGTGTCCGCTCGCTTAGCCGGGCCAGCTCCAGACCGTTGCGTACGCACGCATCGGTCGCCATGATACCAACGCCGCCGGCATTGGTCAGTATTGCCACCCGGCGGCCTCTGGGCACCGGTTGGTAGTCAAGAGCCGCAGCCTTGGCAAAAAGCTCGTTGATCGTGTCAACCCGCAATATCCGGGCCTGAGCAAAGAAAGCGTCATAGGCGGCATCCGAACCAGCCAGCGCACCAGTATGGGAAGATGCTGCCTTGGCGCCTTCGGTAGTACGGCCGGCCTTGATGGCAAGAATCGGCTTGGGCCGAGTTGGATGCGAAGTAGTCTCACGGGCGATACGCATGAACCTGGGTGGATTCACTAGGTCTTCCAAGTACAGGGCGATGACATCTGTCTCCTCATCATCTTTGAGGTACTCCAGAAGGTCGCACTCATTCACATCCGCCTTATTGCCGATGGAAATGAACTTGGAAAGACCAACCTCCTCGGCCCCAGCATACTCCAGGGCGTTGACGCCAATCGCTCCGGACTGCGAGACTAGTGCGATGGTGCCGTGGCCAGGCATCACCCGGCCAAACGTAGCGTTCAGACTCGTTTCAGGTGCGGTGTTGATCATGCCAAAGCAGTTAGGTCCTATAAGCCGGATGCCAAAAGAACGCGCCCGGTCCCGAACTGCCTGTTCAAGGGCGGCACCGCTTGGCCCCAGCTCCTTGAAACCGGCCGAGATGACGATGGCACCCTTCACCTGCTTCTGGCCGCACTCGGCCAACACAGCAGGCACAGCCAGCGCCGGCACGATGAGCACGGCGAGGTCAATTGCGTCTTCGATGTCCCGGACAGAAGGATAGGCCTTCACCCCCAAGACGCTTTTCGCTTTCATATTGACCGGATACACGACGCCCTTGTAACCGTTCATCAGAATGTTACGGAACAGGGCGTGGCCGACCGTACCTTCGTGAGTGGAGGCTCCAACCACGGCAACCGACTTGGGGCGGAAGATGAAGTCCAGATTACCTTGGCTCATCCTTGAACCTCATTGTCAGGGTGTAAACTCCGTCTTCCCACTGGGTCTCGATTGGAAGACCAGTCTTCGTCAACAGGCGATAGGCCCGGGTATTGGTGTCCAGGACGTAGCCAACAAATCCTCTAACGCCTTTCATCTTCGCCACCTTTATCAGATGGTTGAACAGCGCGGTTCCAACTCCGCGGTTCTGAAAGTCATCCTGCACCTCGATCGCGTACTCGGCCAGACCAGTGGCCTTGTCAATATAGTAACGGGCCGAGCCGATGAGCTTTTCCTCGCCTGCATGTTTCAGTGCAGCCACGATTGCCATCTCGGATTCATAGTCCACGTTGACGAACTTACTGAGTTTCTCATGCGGCATCGCCTTCAAGTACGAAAAGAAACGATAGAATACGGTATCCTTTGAAAAAGAGTAGAACAAGTCGCGCATCTGCGGTTCGTCGGTCGGCTTTATCGGCCGAATGAATATCGCAGTTCCGTCCTTGAGCGTGGCGCGGGCCTCGAATTCTTCGGGATAGCGCGCCTGGACCAGTGGCAGCTCAGGCTGGTCGGCGTAGATGTAGTGCTTCTCCTTTGCCAGTTTGAACAATTCGGAACGGAACTTCGGATGGGCGATAGAAATGAGCGCAAGCGCCCGTTCACGAACGGTCTTGCCGTGCAGGTAGGCCGTACCCCATTCGGTAACCACGTAGTGCACGTCCCCGCGGGAGGTCACAACACCCGCACCTTCGGTAAGGGTAGGCACGATTCGGGAGAAACGGTCGTTATCCCTGGTGGAACGCAGGACAATAATTGCCTTGCCGCCCCGGGACCGGGCTGCACCGCGTACGAAGTCCACCTGTCCGCCGATACCGGAATAGAATCGGAACCCGACCGAGTCGGCACATACCTGCCCGGTCAGGTCCACCTCGAGTGCGGAGTTAATCGAAACCATCTTGTCGTTCTGGGCGATGACAAACGGGTCGTTGGTATAGTCCACGGGGTGAAACTCGAACATCGGATTATTATCAATGTAGCGGAACAGGCGCTGTGACCCCATCGCAAACGACGCAATCACTTTGCCCGGATGCAGCGTTTTCCTCCGGCAGTTGATGACACCTGCCTCAATCAGGTCAATGGTCGAGTCCGAGAATACCTCGGTGTGCACACCCAAGTCTTTCTTGTCTTTGAGATAGGAAAGCAGTGCGTTGGGGATGCCGCCGTATCCGACCTGGATACAGGAACCATCCTCAATCAGGTCTGCGGCATTCTTGGCGATACGGCGCGCCACCTCGCTTTCGCCCGGAGTCACAAACTCATAAAGCGGCGCGTCATTTTCCACCAAAGCACTGATCTTTGAGACGTGGATGAAGCTATCGCCCAGCGTGCGGGGCATCCTCGGATTCACCTCGGCGATGACATGACGGGCTGCCTCGGCCGCCGGCTTGGTGATGTCCACTGACACCCCGAAGGAACAGAACCCGTGCTCGTCCGGCGGCGTAACGTGAATCAGAGCCACGTCGAGCGGCAGCCTGCCGCTGCGAAAGAGTGTCGGTATCTCGGAGAGGAAAATGGGTGTGTAGTCGGCCCGGCCCTCCCACACCGCTGACCGGACATTAGCCGAAATGAAAAAGGCGTTGGCCCGGTACCGGGTCGCCAGTGTCTCCTGAGCATATGGCGCAACCCCTAGGGTCAGCAGATGGACGATTTCCACGTCCTCGATCGGCCGGTCAGCCAGCGCCTGAACTAGCCTCTGGGGCGTGCCGCAGGCTGAGCCGATGAACATCCGGTCGCCCGGATTCAAGATTTCAAGGGCCTGGTCCGGGCTCTTCAGCTTGTCCTTATACTTCTGTCTCCAGTCAGTTGTCACCTAATCCTCCTTCTTGCGCACGAGAAAGCACCAAGGAAGGCATCCATTGTGAGAAAGTTGGGGGCCAGCCTGCCTAATGTGTTTTTCTCACCAGTGTTGCTCTGTCCTCTGTACTCTGCCCGCCGATTGTTCATTCCACTTGTAGCGGTACGAAGCGAAACTTGTCACCTTCCCGGCGGATGCAGCCTGCAGCCGCATTCGGCTCGTGTTCAAAAAAACATCGCCAGCCTTCATCTGCAGCCAGGGCCACCAGTTTCTCCTTCACGTCCATCGTGACAAGCGGAAAGGTGTCGTAACCCATGATGTAGGGAATCTCGATGTGGCTTGTCGTCGGTATCAGGTCGCCCCAGAAAACCGCAACCGGACTTGAGGCCTGGGTGTCTGGACAGGACAGCGAAGTATCCGTACGCCTGCCTACTGCATGTCTATTTCTGACCTCTGCTGTCTGGGAGCTCGTATCTGGAATAGCCTTAATGATTACTATCTGGTGTCCCCGTGTGTGTCCGCCCGTACGTAGGAGTTTCACTCCCGGCATGAGCTCGGTATCGCCATCCACCAGCTGGACAAGTCCGGCAGCTTCGAGCGGCAGGAAGTCGTCCTGGCGATACGACCCCCGGGTGCGGCGGTTTGGGTGGGTCGCATCCTCCCATTCCCAGGCCTGCACTACGTACCGGGCATTTCTGAAGGTGGGAACCAGTCTGCCAGTCTCATCCCGCCGGGTTGCCCAGCCGCAATGGTCAAAGTGCAGATGAGTCTGAACTACAACCGTGATGTCGTCAGGGTGAAACCCTGACTGTCTGAGTGAATCGAGTAGATTCTCAGAGTCGTCAACATTGAACATCGAATTGAACTCAGGACCGTACTTGCGACCGATACCGGTGTCCACCAGGATACGTTCCTCGCCGGCAGTAATGAGCAGCGAGCGCAGCGCCAGTCGTATCCGGTTCTTCTGATCTGGCGGGTTACGTCTCTCCCATAGCACCTTTGGCACAACCCCGAACATCGCCCCGCCATCGAGTCCGAAGTATCCGTCGGATAGCGAATAAAGAGTAAAAGCGCCTACTTTCAAGGGGGCTTTATTCTAGACCTGTCTGGGTCGAAGTCAAGGTGACACGGCCGACAGCGACTCAGACAATGGCTGGGAACAGGTCAGCGAGAAACTGGGGCATGCAGCCGCTGATCCGCAGTATGCGAAATCAGCCAGCGGTTTCCCAGGCTAGTCCAAACTCCGCCGCAGGAAGGTCGGTATCTCCAAGTCACCCCTATCCAGCACCAACTCGCCGTCCTTTCCGACTCGGCGCCGTCGGGACGGAAACAGGTCGGCGTCGGTCAACAGGTCAGTCAGGTCCTCAACCTTGGGCAACGGCTCGGCAAGCCCGGTAGCAATGAGGGTGACCCTGATACCCTCTTTCTGGCCCCGTTGCCGGGCTGCACCCATGCGGATATCGGCCTGGCCGTTAGTCGCATGATAGATTGTCGAAGCGGCTTCGTCTACTTCCTTGAGTGTCATTCTGGCATCGCCTGAGATATTGAGAAGGATTTTTCTTGCGGTCTCAATCGAGACGTTCTCGATGAGCGGCGAGGCAAGAGCTCGGTGCGCTGCCTCGGTTGCTCGGCCATCGCCGTTGGCTTCGCCCACCGACATTACCGCGCCACCCCGTTCGGCCATGACCGCCCGGACGTCGGCAAAGTCAATGTTGATAAGCTGCCGTGACGTGACGATCTCCGCAATACCGCGCACCGCAGCTAACAGAACCTCATCTGCCATGCGGAACGCCTCGAAGCAAGGTGCCTGCCCGTACACTTCAAGTATGCGCTGGTTCGGGAGGACGATTAGTGTATCAACCTTGGCCCGGAGTTTGTCAATGCCCTCGGCTGCCTTGCGCGCACGGGCCTTGCCCTCGAACTCAAACGGCCGCGTGACCACCGACACAACCAGGGCACCCTGGTTCTTCGCCGTCTCGGCCACAACCGGCGCCGCACCGGTGCCGGTACCGCCACCTTCGCCTGCAGCGATGAACACCATGTCGAACCCAGCCACGTTCTCGCGGATGAGCTCGATTGACTCCTCGGCTGCCTGCTGGCCGATCTTCGGATCGCCACCCGAACCGAGACCACCGGTCAACTGGGCACCAATTTGAATCTTGTTCGCCGATGCGGACATTGACAGTGCCTGCAGGTCGGTATTGATGGCGTAGAACTCGACGTCGGACAGTCCGGCGTCAATCATGTGGTTTACTGCGTTGCAGCCGGCGCCGCCGACCCCGAACACGCCGATGCGGGTGAGCTTTCTTTCGTCTACTGGCTCGATCATCTCCTGTCTCCTCTCTTCTTTGGATCACTGGTGCTTTCTTTCATTGACATTGCGGGCGTCTGACGCCCGGAACCCAGTGCCAGAACTACTGAATTCCGGTCTACAGCGCCGTGCTCAGGAAAACGAATTTCTGAGTTCATCGAACAGCCTCGCCAACGTCCCGGGCGCCAGCACCTCATGGAAGTAACGACCCTCAAGACCGTAGTGGATCAGTCCGACTGCGGTTGCGAACACCGGATTCTTCACAACCTCATCCGGTCCGGCGAACTTGTCCGGCCGGCCCAGCTTCACTGGCATGCCCATTATCTGCTCAGCCAGTATGTCCACACCCTTGAGCAGTGAACCGCCGCCGGTCAGTATCACGCCGGACGACAGTCCTTCGGCCATGCCGGTCTTGCGCAGCTCCGCATCTACAAGGTTGAGAATCTCCTCGACCCGCGGCTCGATGATTGACGCAAGCAGTCGGCGAGAAACCTGCTTGACACCACGGCCGGATGCGTCCTCGACCGACAGGGCTTCGTCTTTCTCAACCATGCTGGTCATCGCGCAACCATACTGGCGCTTGAGCTGCTCGGCATGGGCGAACGTTGTCCGCAGCCCGATGGCCACGTCCTTAGTGATATTGGCCGCACCGATTGGCAGCATCTTGGTGAACCGGAGTTCACCTTCACGGCAGATAGAAAGGTCGGTAACGCCGCCCAGGTCCACGAGCGCGCAGCCCAGTTCCTTGTCGTCCTCAGCGCATACTGCGAACGAGCACGCCAAGGACTGCAACACCATGAGCCGGTTGCGGATATCGAGCCCTTCAAGCACGCGCTCGATATTCTGAACCGCTGTGACCGCACCGATAATCAGCAGTGCCTCGACCTCGAGCCGGACACCGTAGAGACCGAGCGGGTCGCGCACCCCCTTCTGGCCGTCAACGATGAACTGCGTCGGAATGACGTGCAGAATCTGCTCATCGTTCGGCAGCCTTATCGTCTGTGCCTGTTTTATGACATCCTCGAGGTCACGCTGGCCAATACCTTTCGCAGGCTTCCGCACTGGCACCGCGCCGATGCCAGCAAGATACTTGATGTGGTCACCGGCGATGCCGATCAAGGTGCGATAGGCCTTCACCTTACCGCCGCACATCTCCTCGGCAGCGGCCACGGCTGCAGCGACCGACTCGGTCGCCTTGTCCAGATTGATGACCACGCCCTGTCTGAACCCCAGCGAAGGGGCCACGCCGTAACCAACGATGCTAGTTCTGTTCGTACCATCGGTCTCGGCCACGACGCATGCGACCTTCGTCGTCCCGATATCAATGGCTGCAGTCCGTCTGACCTTTGCCATCACTCCACCTCCGTTCTGCGCTCTCTGTACCGCATACCATCATGGCATTGCCACCAGAGCCCGAAAGCAAGTACGCTGAGACTCGCAGCACAGTAACCTTCAATACCTCCGGGGTCTGCATCTCGACTTGCGAAACAGATCGCGCCTTTCATGGCAGCACCTGCACTTCGTCCTCCAGCATGATACCGGTCTGCATCTCAACGCTGGCCTTCACGACCTGCGAGAGTTCGTACACATCAACGAAGCGAGCGTTGCCGGTATTGACAATGAAATTGGCGTGCTTCTCTGAAACCTGAGCTCCGCCAATCGTCCTACCCTTCAGTCCGCACTGCTCAATCAGTCTTCCGGCTGGAATCCGGCCAGAAGGTGCGGATTGCGGCATCGTACCACTCGAATTCCTGACTTCTCCACCCTTCGGCTCCTCGGCTCGAGGATTCTTGAAGAACGAGCCGGCCGAAGGCTGCTCCGGCTGTCGGGTGCGGCGTTTCCTTCGTATCTCGGAAACGGAATCGGTACTCCCTGACCCGGGGCGGAGCAGCACCCTCAGCACTACCAAGTCAGGCTCAACCACCGGGCAGCGGTATGCGTGGTGCAGTTGGTCTGTACCGAGCTCAACAACATCGCCCATGTGGTTCATTGCGAAGACCCGAAGGATAATGTCTGCCAGTGATTGGCCGAACGCACCGGCATTTGTTCGCAGTCCGCCGCCGACCGTGCCTGGAATTCCGGCCAGAAACGCAGCCCCGCTGAGTCCGGCCTGCTCAGCCTGCTCGGCGACAAAGTCAAGCATTGCTCCACCTCCAGCGTCAATCACGCCGGACTTGACTCTGACATCGCTGAACTGGCCGGCCAGGTGCAGCACAACGCCCCGCAGACCCTGGTCAGAGACCAGTACGTTGGACCCACGGCCCAGTACCCACCATGGCACTCTGTTTCGACTGCAGAATTCGATTGCCCGGGCCAGCGTCTGTTCATTCGAGACGTCAAGCCACACGTCCGCCGGCCCGCCAATGCGAAACGTCGTGTGCTCGCTCAAAGGCTCATCTCGACGTAGGCAGTCTGATTCGACACCTACAGCCGAGCCAAAATCGCTTCGCCAGTCCGCCATATGCTCCCTGCTCCACAAGTTAGCACCACGTCACCGGAACTCAAGCGTTCCTTCAGAAACTCAGGAATCTCGTCAATTTCCCGAACGTGCTGGACAATGAGTCCGCTTCTGCCGCGGGCCCTTATCTGGTCGAGAATCAACTCCTCGCTCACTCCCGGAATCGGCGGCTCTGAGGCCGCGTACAACCCGGTGACGACAACCGCATCCGCGTCATCGAAAGCGGTTCCAAACTCCTGGGCCAGAAACTTGGTTCGCGTGTAGCGATGCGGCTGAAACACTACCCACAGCCGGCTTGCCGGATATGCGTGCCGCAGGGCCTGGACGGTCACGCGCACCTCGGTCGGGTGGTGTCCGTAGTCATCAAAGACGACAATGCCCTTCTTCTCGCCCTTGCGTTCCAGTCGGCGATGGACACCGGGGAAAGTCGCCAGCGCCTGCTCAATTGAACGAGGGTCCATCCCCATCTCAACTCCGACCGCAATTGTGGCCAGCGCATTCTCAACGTTGTGAACCCCGGGCATCCCCACGCTGAACCGGCCCGCCTCCTTACCTTGATACAGCAAGGTGAACGCCGAAGAGAACGCGTAAAGCTGGACGTCCTTAGCCCGGAAATCGGCCGGTGTTTCCAGGCCGTAAGTCACAAGCCTTCTCTTCACCCGTCGCTGGATGGCTCGACAGGCCGGACAATCTAGACACATGACCACGCTGCCATAGAATGGCACCCTGTTCACGAACCGCACAAACGTACGCTTTATGTCGGCGAGGTCCTTGTAGAAATCAAGGTGTTCGCGCTCGATGTTTGTCACCACTG
>JBDRUN010000084.1 GCA_039801365.1 candidate division WOR-3 bacterium | reverse complement strand
TAGGGTTCGGGCATGGGTTTATCCTCCATGGTTTGATAGCTTTACAATCATTACTCGGTCGGGCCAGAAGGATACACCCTGCCCGACCCTTTTTCCAGCCAAGTTACACACAAATAAGGATACTACCGGTGTCGGCGTCCAGATTGACATCTGGACTGATGAGATGATAATAAATTGTGACGTACCCGCCGAGTTCCCTGAGCGTGCGCTGTCCGAGCTGGAATTCGGCTGGTTTGCTCGTACCTTTCTCTACAACGCGGGTTACCTGTTGCGCCAAGACCCGCCGCACCGGGGCATTGTGATGCTGTCATTCCCGGTCAAGCTTAGTCTGGCTGTCCGGCGGCTGGATGCCGAGCTAGAAAAGAGAGCACGTGAGTATCCTGAGGTGCTGCCGATCGGCCATCTTTCCTTACTCAAAGGATGGGAGCCCAGACTGAAGTGGGTCGGTGGTGTCCTAATGCGGTACACGGTCGAGGAGTTTAGTCGGCTCGGCCCCCTGGAGCGACAGCTCGAGGTCAACCGCGCACACGCCGAAGCCCTGCTTGCGTTGTGCCGCGCCGGTGAACTGATCATCTCGGAAGATGAAGAAGAATGGCTTGTGCAGCGTGCACTGGGGATCATTCCCTCAAACGAGGATCAGCGTTTTGCGGAAATTGTCTCCTGTCCGGAACTCGAGCCGAACTATATGGTGAGCAGGGCTGAGCGCTATGCCCGGGGAATAGCCATGGTTGAAGAAGCCCTGGGGTCAGCAACCGCGCTTGCCTACGGTAGCATGCTCATGGCTGGGTTGCGCGGTACTGCTGACCTTGTGCGATACGGGATTCGACTGCAACAGCTCTTTGACAGCCTTATCCGGCATCCATCAGTTTTGTCGAGACTGGAAGGACTGACGAACGGGATGCAGGAGTTGGATAATGAGGACCGGATGCAGGTCCTGGCTGCAGTTCGAGACCAACTGTGGCGCGGTCGCGAAGACAAGACCGGCCGGTTTCTGACGTTGACCCAGGTAATTGATGGCTACCTCGGTCTGCAGCAAACCGGTCTCGGGGACGGAGTAAGCCTTGCATTATTGGACTCGATTATCGTGGGCAAGCTGTCTTTCCGCGTGCGACACCTTCTCTGGCAGGGACGGGTGTGTTTTGAGATTGCCATTTCGGCCCAGGCCCGCGAGTACTGGGACCCGTTGGACCCAACTGCTCGGGTGGTGCCGGCAAGGGCAGCACGGGCCGGCGTTATTGATGTCCTTGCGTGTGGCTACTTGCGGATGGCCCAAGGTTACGCCAACGTCCGGTCGTTTCAGAATGGCGCCCGCGTAGCCCATTGGGTACTTGACTTGAGACCGGAGACCGCCGATGCTTACGGAGTGTTGGCCCAGTGTTCGCTAGGGATGGATCAACCCAGACAGGCGATTGAGCAGTGCCGGCGTGCACTCGAGTTGAATCCGAATCTGGTTGATGTTCATCTTATTCTGGGCAATGCCTATGCGGTTATGCGACGGTGGCATGAGGCTGTGGACAGTTACAAGCGGGCGGTGGCTGTACGGCCCGGAAATGCTGAAGCCTTCAACAACCTGGGTCTGGCTTTGGTGCAGAGCGGTGAGCGAGAGCGGGCGATTGGTGCATACCGCGAAGCGGTCCGAATCAGGCCCGGATATGCCGAGGCCTACTACAATCTCGGCAACCTCTATCTTGAGCTCAAGGAGTATGAGAAGGCGGTCGGGGCATACCGACAGGCTGTCGGCGCAAGCCCAGGGTTTGCCGGAGCATACTACAACCTTGGGCAGGCCTACTACCTGATGGGGGAACTCAGGTCTGCGCTTGAAGCGTACCAGGCGGCGGTGAAGGCAAATCCGAAACATGCCGGCGCCTGGCACAATATGGGCATCGTGTATCGCGACCTGGGTGAAAAGGAACGTGCGGTCGAGGCAATTGAGAAAGCGGTCGAGCTAAACCCGGCCCTGCTCCGATAGGACTGGAAGGACTGCTCGTGAGATCGTGTCGGGTTATTCTTGTGATGATTGGGTCTGCGGCCATGGTCGGTTTTGCTGCCCAATCGATTCGGATCCTGGAAACCGCACCATTGGGCTCGGACCTTGATTTGGCTGATGTCGCAAATGCAATTGATGTGCTGCCCACTCTGTTCGCTCAGGCCGAATCGAGCATCCACATATCTCAGATGTACATGCTGTATTACCCGCCTCAATCACGTGGCAGGCTTCTTAGTGCGCTGTATGACGCGCTCATTGCCGCCGCGCAGCGTGAGGTCAGGATTTGCATTCTGCTGGATTCAGCCACGCTTGAGCAGAATCTGAGTCCGGCCTATCACCGGATACCGTGGTTACTTGCCGACGTACCCAATATCACGGTCCGTGCCTGCGACCTGAGACCATACAGTCGGTATCCGCATTGCATGCTCCACGCCAAATACTGCATTATCGACTCACGTACCGCAGTCCTTGGTTCGCACAACTGGAGCTTTGGAGCATTTGCGGACAACCGGGAGTTGAGCCTGGTGGTATCGGACACTGGGTTCTGCCGGCAGCTCGAGGCAGTGTTTGCGACTGACTGGCGCGCGAGCTTTGGCCTGGGACATGATCAGTCTTGTTCAGCACTAGGGGCCAATCCTCAACAACGAACCGAGTTACGGCTCGTCGTCACTGCACCGGATATGCTGCGTGACTCCGGCGCATACCAGACAATAGAAGCGCTGATCGATCTTTTCAGCCAAGCCGAGTCCACCCTCGACATCGAGGTAAACAGCCTAACGACTCGTGCGGACTTCGGCCCGGCAGTGCGGTTTGGTGTTGTTGACTCACTGCTGGTCGCTGCCGCAGTTCGGGGTGTAAAGATAAGACTGCTCGTTGACAAGTGGGCGGCAGAGCGCGAACTGGATCTCTTCCGATATTTGGACGGCTTTGCTGGTTTGGATGTGAAAGTCGCGGATATAGCCCCGCTTGGGCCAAATCCGGAGTCTGGAACTATGCACGCCAAACTCGTCATCGCGGACGGCGGTAGAGCCTTGGTTGGCTCAGCAACGTTCAGTCAACGACAACTCCTAGAGTGTCGTAATGTTGGTGCGTTGGTGCGTGACCGGGATGTGGTTGGGCAACTTCAGGAGGTGTTTCAGCGGGACTGGTTGATGGCCCCAATCTGGCCGGCGTGGTAGTGCCAATTATGAAACTTCATACGAGCATGTTACGTTGCTGGCTTTCTTCCATGGTATACTCTCCACGTAGCCGTCAGACCTCCCTTTATGTCTCGCTGTCAGCTCGTTGCCCACGTTGCGTAGCTTGTGGACTGCACCCAGGACCGCTGCCGCACAATATCCGTGGACACAACCGCCTGCGTACCATTCAATCTGCCACCACCGTCTGGCGTAATGAGCTTCAAGCACTCACCCTTTAGCCTGCGGCTACGCAGATTTGCCAGGGATATCTCCCCCTCCTGCTCTCGCTACTCGCCACACGAAATTCGATAATCTCCCGCCGACCGTCAGCAGTTACCTGTGGGCCACCAGGACCACATCGAGCTTGTCATCTTGGAAGAATCTCTTGAACTCCTACCAGCGTTTCATCATAATGCTGTTTTTCTGACAGGCGCAGATAATATGTAGAGTTCGGACATGGTTTATCCTCCATGGTTTGATGGTGTTTCGATGATTGCCCGGTCGGGCCAGGAGGATACTACCGGCCGCGCAGGAAGCATCGCTGTTGACAGCCGGACAGATTGGACTAGGATTCAGCACCAAACATGAATGACCAGGCGACCGACGTTATCACAGTAGTCAGGGCTGCTGAGGATGCAGTGGCCGCGGAGGTTGCCGCCGCGGAGAATGCAAAACGGGTTGCAGTTGCTCGTGCCGAGGAGCGGGCAGTACAGGCCATTCGGGAGGTCAGGGCTAGACTGCGTCAGGAGACAACGATGGCTGTCCGCAAGGCAGAGGAGGAGGCTGAGAGGCTTACGCGCGCGGTGAGCGATGAAACTGCTCGGAAGGTTGCCACGCTGGCGAGAGTCCCTGAGAAGCGCGTCGAACAGGCGGTCCGACTGGTGGTTGAGGCGTTGAAAGAGCAGTGGCGATTGACAAAGTAGTCAAAGTTCTGATCGCAGTACACCGCGAGAACAGCGATTTCCTGTTGCGTGAGCTGCAGCGGCAGGGCGTCCTGCATATTGTCACGACCGAAGAAAAGGAAGGTGGCAGTGTCGCTGAGCTGGACCGGCGCTTTAGTCAGGTTGTTGAGGCGATTGAGCAGCTCGGGTCCAGGCGCAAGGAGAAAACCGGGCTGTTCGGATCGAAGCCGTCCATGCCGAGGTCTGAATTTGAAACGCTGGCCTCTCAGTACGACTCGACGGTGCACGTAGCTACTCTAGCCCAGCTCAATCGGAGGCGCGCTGAGCTCGACGCCCGGAGTAAGACGATTGGCGTGGAGCGAGCCCGACTTTTGCCATGGCAGAGTTTCAAACACCGACCTGCTGATTTCTACGCCCTAGAGACAGTCTCGGTCGTCCTTGGTCGTTTCGCAGACCAAGTCGAGTTCTGTCGAGTGAGGGAGCTTCTGTCCGGTCTGCCGGCTGGCATTGAGCTGATCGATGACGAGGCCGGTGCTCCGAGTGTGGTAATTGTTGTTACCAAGGAACATGCAGTAGAAGTGAATGCGATTCTGGCTGGGGCGCGGTTTGAGCCGGTCGATCTGCGCGGGCTGGATGAGACTCCGGCCCAGGTGCTGAGACGACTGGAAAGTGAGGCTGAAGCCATCCGTTCTGAGCAGCAGTCCATTGAGGAGCGTGTTGATGCGCTGTGTTGCGAAGTCCTTAACTTGAAGGTGGCAGCAGACGCACTAGCGAGTGAGCGCGTACGGCAGACGACACTTGCGAGGCTGGAGCAGACTCGGACAGTGACACTTATCTCAGGTTGGGTAAGACAGCGAGAATATGCCAAGCTCAGTGAGCTGGTTGAACGTACTGGCTTTGCTGTGCTGATAACAGTTGAACCGGCAAAGGGCGAGGAGCCGCCGGTGGCGCTGGTGAATCGCCGGCTGTTCCGGCCTTTTGAGTTGGTCGTCGAAATGTTCAGCATGCCTTCGCCAAGAGAAATTGATCCGACAATGCTGCTGGCACCGTTCTTCGCACTTTTCTTCGGATTCTGTCTGACCGATGCGGGTTACGGCGTTGTGGTGGCGATTCTGGCCTGGTTGCTACTGCGCCGGTTCGGCAACGATAATAAGCTCCTTGGTATGATTCTTGTCGGTGGAATCGTCACGGTCTTCGCGGGCGCGATTGTGGGCGGCTGGTTCGGGGACCTACCCGACCGGCTTGGGCTAGCACCGCTGCTTCATTTCAAGAACCGGCTGATGTTGTTTGACCCGATAAAGAACCCAATGCCGTTTTTTATCATTTCAGTCGGTCTAGGATACTTTCACATGATGTACGGTATTCTAATCGAGATAGCAGATTGTCTGCGTGTACGTCAGTTCGGTGATGCCCTGCTTGGTCAGTTGCCGTGGTTTGTGGGTCTGAACAGCCTCGTAGCGCTGGTTGCGTTTGGACGGCAGGTGCCGACGTGGGGCTCAAATGTGCTTTTGATCGCGGCGCTGGCCTCGGTCGCCGCAGTTGTCGTCTTCACTAGACGGTCCCATGAGACCATGACGGCCCAGACCTTCTGGTTCGGCCTGATCGCGGCGGTGCTCGTGTATCTTGGAGCAAAGCTTGGCTGGCTACCACGGGCTTTCGGTCACATGCGCTGGGTAGTGCTTGCCGTGTTGTTGGCAATGTACTTCCACTCCGTGGCCAGTATCGTCCGGGCCGGGCGGTTTGGGGTTCTGCCTGTGGTGCTTGGCGTTTTCGGCCTGGCCGGAGTCGGGTTGAGTCTTGCAGGGGTGACTTCTCCTGTGCTCGGTGGGTTGGCGAGCATCCCGTTCCTGTTTGTTGCACCGGCCAATCGAGCTCTGGTCAAGAAGTTTCTCTGGGGCGGCTATGCGCTTTACAGCGCAACGTCCTATATAGGTGTGGTACTTTCCTATATCAGAATCATGGCACTGGGAATGGTAACCGGCGGGATAGCAATGGCGATAAATACGATTGCGTGGATGGTGCTGTCAGTACCGGTTCTGGGCATTGTGCTGGCGCTCGTGGTTCTGGCGGGTGGACATGCCTATAATATCGCAGTCAACGTGCTCGGTGCCTTCGTGCACACGCTCAGGCTGAATTACGTCGAGTTCTTCCCGAGATTCTACACTGGTGGCGGCGAGCCCTTCACGCCGTTCCGCGAGGAGTATCACTTTGTTTCAGTCCACTAGAAGTCCGGGGTCGGGCAGACCATCGAGACCGCGTGAAATGCCCAGGCTCGGACAGTGGGAGGTCAGAGAACTGAAGTTCAGGAGGAAAGATGGTTGACCCAATTGGTCTTGCTATTGCTCTGCTTGGGGCAGCGATTGCCGCCGTGCCGGCCGGAATCGGTTCGGCAATCGGTATCGGCCTGGTTGCCCAAGTCGCCAATGGCGTCCTGGCCGAGGACCCTAAGAAGTTCGGAAATCTGTTTATTCTGGTGGCTCTGCCCGGCACGCAGGGATTCTACGGCTTCTTGGGCGCGTTCCTGGCTATTATGAAGCTCGGACTGCTCGGGCAGGTGATGCCGATAACGTTCTGGCAGGGTGTGCAGGTGTTTGCGTCCTGTCTGCCGGTTGGGCTGGCCGGCCTAGTTTCAGCGGTGTGGCAGGGCCGGGTGTGTGCCTCGGGTGCAGAACTCGTGGCCAAGCGAGCCGGTGAGGGAACTAAGGCGGTCATCTACGGTGCGATGGTCGAGACCTACGCGGTACTCGGCCTGCTTGTGACGATATTCGCACAACTCGGGATCAAGCTGGGCTAATGGGTCTGAGTGAGCTGATTGGGAAGATCAGGGCTGAAGGTCAGGTTCGGGTCGCCCAGATTGAGAAGGAAAAGAACGAGGAGATTGGCCGGATTGAGCGGCGTGTGCGGGATGACGTGGCGAAGCTGGAAGAGGAGTACCGAGCAAGGGTTGAGCGCGAGACTAGACTGATTATTGAGCGGGCGATGAGCCGCGCAAGATTAGAGCAGCGCAAAGCGCTGCTCAGCGCCAGGTGGGGACAGATCGACCGCGTCCTCAGTCTGGCGGCGGAGCGCATCGTGAAGGAAGAGGACTACCCGGAGCTTGTACGCGGAGTTGTTGAGCGATTCGCTCGCAAGGACAGCGTAGTTAGATTCTCGAAGGCCGACGCAACGCGATTTACGGCGAGCCCGGGTATGGACGGAGAACCGGCTGAGATCAGCGGCGGTGTCATAATTGAGCAGGGTAGGGTTGTGCTTGACTTCTCGGTTGACCGGGCGCTCGTGACGGTCCGGTTCAGGCTGGCTAGCGAGTTGGGAAGGATTCTGTTTCCGGCAGATGTAGTCTGAGTCCGGTGAGACTTTCGGCAGCAGCGAACCAGTCCGGTTCGAGGTCGTACTGCCGGCTGAGCGCGCCGAATCGTTCGCTAAGTAGCTGCTTGCGGTAGTCCATGCAAAGGTCTGCGGCATTGCGACGCGACCCGGAATAGAAGCGAAGAAACAGGAACGAGAACAGAAACGCAGACAAGACCCAGTCGTCCGACCGAGCAGCGAGGCATGTGCCGAGCGCTGAACCGCCGGTGACAAGCAGGCTGCTGAGGCCGAGCAGAGGCCGGCCAGCGTAAACCTCGCCCGCACCCGGCATAACTGTTGACAAAAGCACGGCAACTGCCGAGCTACGGCTTGGCACCGCAGCAGCAAGGCGGACTCGATTCGCTAGCGTCGAGTTTCCGGATTTCTCGAGATAGTCTGCAGCTTCAGACGCGTTGCCGTCGGCAAGGTCGAGCCAGGCCAGTGCGGAATTGAGCCGAGCGCGCTGGGCTGAGTCGGAGCTGAATAGGAGGGCATCATGAAGCGCAAGCCGGGCCTGGCCCATGGCTCGGCCGTGTGCAAAGAGACCTGCAAGCGCCATGCCGGTAGCATGGGCATAAGTCGGGTGCTGGTTTGTGACCTCGTGCAGTTGTACAGTTGCGGCCCCTAGTTCACCGGCCGCGGCGAGCGCAAGTCCGAGCTTCAGGGCCACAAGACCGGTGGTGTCCTGGCGCTCGTACAGACAGCGCTTGTACTCGAGCACTGCTGAGGAATAGTATCCGCAAGAGAAGAGCGTGTCCGCCAGGCTGCCGGGTATTCTACGCCCAGAATCCGAGGCAGCGTTGAAGTCCCCTACCGAACCCATTGCAGCCGACAACTGGGGCTTGGGGGGCAGAGCTGAGTCACGGCGCTCAGTGCCGCGCGTGAACGTAGTCAAGGAAGCAAGACAAGGAAATGAAAAAGTGGTAAGGACTGTTTGCAGAGCAAGCAGTAAGGAAAGGGCGAGCATGCCAGGTTCTGACTTTGTCGATACAATGCCCTTCAATTGCCCTCTCTTTCAGGACCGTAACTCTTGTGGTCGGCGTTGGGGTTCATCTGCAGCAACCATCGGTAGTCAGGTATGAGGTTGAGGGTGTCAATAGCCGTTTCGGCACGGGTGAGGTATTGTCGTTCCTGAAAGCGGTTGTAGTCACGGACTGCGATGTTTGCGCCGTACATATTTGCCGCGTAGAAAAGCGCGGTTGCGGCGGCAAAGAGCGAAACCTTGATTCTCGCTTGATCCTTTTCCGGATGCGTGGCGAACCACCAAGTTGCGAGCCCGGTCGAGGCGACGGTGAGCAGAGAGTAGATGCCATCTGAAGTGCGACCGGCATACAATTGGCCAGCGCCGGGTATGACAGCCGACAGAAGCGTGCCTGCAAGACGGTTGCGTCGGGCAATCCTGGCTCCATCAAACGCAACTAGCCGTGTGAGTACTGAGTCGCGGGCTGCGGTGCCGAACAAGGCAGCCGCTTCCGAAAAGCGGTGTTGTCTAAGCAAGGACCAGCCAGCAAGGGTGCGAGCCCGGATGTCAAAGCTAGAATCGGTGACGAGGGAAAGTGTGGCCCGGACGCTGTCGTATTCGCCTTGTGCAAACCAGGTCCGGCTTACACCGAACCAGGCATGGCTTGAAAGGCCGAGACCGGTGCAACTGAGGAAATTAGCCCGGGCCTGGACAAAGTCGCCGGCTCGAAGAAAGGATTCTCCAGCCATCAGGGACGCATAAGCACGGAGTCCCGGCACGGTTTCGGTAAATGCAACCCTGAGATACTCGGTTGCGGCCCGAGCAAAGTCCTGGGTGCCGTAAAGATGTTCGGCGAAACCGAGTATCGGGACTGTCATGCTGGACGCTATGCCCTGCTGGGTGGCGACTACCTCTGGTTCGAGCGCGAGCAGCGAGATGTCCCGGGGCTCGTTCCTCGGATTCTGACAGACGAGATGGCTTGAAACCGGGTCAATAAGCCTGTCGTGCGAGATGCCGAGGTAGTAGTGGTCGAGGTAGGTCCAGGCCGCAGGGTGGCAACGCGTGAGCCGGTCCGCACCGATGACGAGCCCGGGTATGAATCCGTGCAACTGGATTGCCTCCTTCGTGAACTGAGAGCAGGTCGGCCAGAAGTTGCACATATTTCGGCCCTGAAGTGGGGAGAGTACAACCTTGTACGCGTTGATCAGCCATTCGGCCGAGTTTGATAGCGCGTCGTATCCTGCGGCTGCAACTCTGCCGGCAAACAGTAGGACGACAAGGAACCGACGCACGCTAGAATCTAAGACCTGGAGCATTCCGAGTCAACTGCTGCGGTGTGAGAACGTGTGCATTGGTGTTCGCCCACGGTTCTTCGCTAGGGGAACAGACGTAAGCAGAAATGGAGTGCAGTGGCAGAAAAAACTCCGACCGTGAGGTTATCGTCCAGGTCCCAAGGTAGGACTTCGGCCGCAGTCGCAACAATGGCCGTGATGGCAATTGCAGGCAACGGTATCGGTACGAACTCCGCGATAATTGCACCTACTGACAGGCATGTAACAAGATGGCCAAGCGTGCCTTCCAGGGTCTTGGCCAGCAACCGAACGCGGCCGAACCACAGGCCGAAGAACTTGGCCGCGAAGTCGCCAAAGACCATGAATGCCATGGCGTAGAGTGTCACGACCCGGTTGAAGATGAGCATCACAAGGAGGGACGCGACGAGGAAAAGCGTCATCGTGGAAAGGCGGTCTTGTTCCCGGGTCTTGAACGTGCTTGCAGCGCGGCGAAACAGGAACTGGTTTACACTAGCCGCAGTGAGCCGAGTGAGGTCCATCGCCAAGAATACAGCCGTCACGGCGCCAAGCAGGATGATAGTACCGGTCCGCTCCCAGAGAAAGAGCAAGGTTGGAAATGCCATTGCCGCGGGCCGTACCAAGAACCGCCAGAGTTTCACTTGCTCCCGGAGCTGTTCGGTGCGGACAAATAGCCGTTTCCGGACCGCAGTGACCGCACTGATGGCAGTAACTGAAGCCAGTACCGCAAGTGCACCGAGGCGCAGGTCGGTTGACGGTAAGTGGCGGAAGGCGAAAAATCCCAGCAGCGGGACTGCGGTCAGGCCGAGCAACTCAAACCGCCGGGTTATGAGTAGCACAGTTGCAGCGACGATTATGACGAGAGTGAGACGAGGTAACAGCAGCAAGACAGGCTGTTTGGAAACAGCGACGGCGGTGTCAATCAGCCCGATGGTCTGCAACTCGGCCGGATTATAGGCTGACTCAGCCCGAGTTCAAGAACGTGTTCCTGCGGTGTACGCAGCCTGTTACCGCTTTTCTGGAAGCAGGGCACTCAGTCTGGCTTAGGATTGACCTGGGCCCTATGCTTCTTACTGAGCAGCAGAACTGGCCCGTTACTCTCACCGGCATTTAGCCTTGTTCTGCCGACGTAGCCAAGTAGTAGCCAGCAAAATGGTATTCCGAGCGAGCAGAGTCCGTCGGTCAGCCAGAAGTAGTCCACAGCATCTCGTCTAACCCTCAGGCTTCTAGCGGACACGTGGCGACATCTGCTACCATCAGTTTCTGGTCTTGACCGACGACTGTTTGCGGCGTTGTCCTGCAACCAGGTTTGCACGACTCGGTAGTTGAACACTTCTACCTGCTTTAGTGGCACAATGATTCTGGAAAGGTCAGGCGGCTTGCGGTTCCACACTTGTAGGACATCCGGCGAGTGCGATTGCGCAGAAACAGCTCTAGCCCAGGTACATGGTGACCCCCTGAGGGCGGCCGCAAAGTCGGCTGGCATTCCGCCAAGAGACTGGCTTGCGTTGCGAGGAAGCGTGAAAACGTTGCTGCACGAGACGAAACTGAAAGA
>JBDRUN010000083.1 GCA_039801365.1 candidate division WOR-3 bacterium | reverse complement strand
TTGTCTTTGCGCCGACCTAGACCGCTGCCCGACTGCCGGCAGAATCCCCAAGCCTTTACTGGCGTCATGCCGAATTTCCACCCAGGTCATTTCTGGTACTGAACCAGTCTGCCGGAGGCTAACGCAACGTCACGCCAAAGCAGCGCAAGCACTCCATCGCATCACAACTGCTGTGCCGAACGCCTTCGACCGCAGACTTCAGCTTCTACATCGGGATTTGGACCGGTTCGGTCTGCTTGACACGGGGCAAGCGGCTCTTATCATGACCTTCTTGCCTTGAGTACCAACAGCGAATCTGTTTCGGCCGAGTCCGGCCGTACCTATGTGTACTATCCGGGCTGCACGCTATACACCAAGGGACGGAGTCTGGACCAGTGCGCGCGCAAGGCAGCGGAGCGGGTCGGGTTCAACCTGGCTGAGATGCAGTCGTGGACCTGCTGTGGAGCGATATACAACACCAATTCAGACGATTTCGCATCGCAGGTTGGACCGGTGCGTAATCTGGCAAGGGCGAGTCAGGCCGGCGACAGGCTTGTTACTCTGTGCGCCGCTTGCTACAACGTGCTGAAGCGGGCAAATGATAACCTGAACGCCAGGGGAAACGAGGAGGTGAGGGACCGGCTGCTGGCATTTGTGGACGAGAAGTTCGAGCGGCCGGTAGAAGTGCTGCACTATCTGGATGTGTTGAAGATAGACATCGGCTGGGAGAATCTGAAGGCGAAAGTGGCGAAGTCTCTAGCTGGACTGAAGGTGGCGTCGTACTATGGATGTCTGATGGTGCGTCCGGCCCGGGTCCTGAGCTTCGACGACCCGGACAATCCCAGCGTGATGGACGAGCTGGTGTCAGCCCTGGGTGGCCAGCCGGTGGACTATGATTTCAAGACAGAGTGTTGCGGCGGGTATCTGGTGACGAACCAGCGCGCAACCGCGATAGAGTGTTCGCGCCGAGTACTGGACAATGCGGCCCAGGCCGGCGCGGAGGCGATGGTAACTACCTGTCCGCTGTGTCAGTACAATCTTGACGCCCTGCAGAAACAGATGGGCCGAGAAGCCGAGATGCCGGTATTGTATTTTACCCAGCTTCTCGGGCTTGCGGTCGGGCTGGACGAGTCAGAGCTTGTCTTGGGCTATAACCAGACAGATGCGAGGCCGTTTTTGAAGTCCAAGGGTCTGCTTACGGCGTGAGGTTATGAGTATGGCAACCACAAGGAAGGCGCTGGTCATCGGCGGCGGTATAGCGGGCATTCAGGCGGCCCTGGATATCGCCAACGCGGGTGTGGAGGTGGTGCTGGTCGAGCGCAAGTCGTCCATCGGCGGGCATATGGCGCAGCTGTCTGAGACTTTCCCCACCCTTGACTGCTCCCAGTGCATTCTCACGCCGAAGATGGTGGACGCGGCTCAGCACCCGCGCATCAGGCTGATGACCTATTCCGAGGTGGAATCGGTGACCGGTTCGGCTGGTGATTTCTTAGTGAAGATAAGGCAGAGGGCGAAGTATGTGGACTGGGACGTGTGCAACGGTTGCGGACTGTGTATGACCAAGTGTCCGGGTCGGGCCGTTTCGGAATTCAATGAGGGCCTGGAGAAGCGTACGGCAATACATCGGCTGTTCCCTCAGGCAGTGCCGAACAAACCGGTCATAGACCGCGAGTCATGCATATATCTGCAGAAGGGCAAGTGCCGGGTGTGTGAGAAAATCTGTCCGCCCCAGGCAATAAGGTTCGATGACCAAGACCGGCTAGTTGAAGAAAACTTTGGCGCAATCGTTGTTGCCACCGGATTTGAGCTGCTCGACCTGAAGGCTTATGGTTCCTACGGACTGGGGCGGCATCCGGACGTTCTTACCGGACTGGAGTTTGAGCGGTTGCTTTCCGCATCCGGTCCAACCAAGGGAGAAGTGAAGCGACCCTCGGATGGCAAGGAACCCAAGCGGGTAGTGTTTGTGAAGTGCGCAGGTTCCCGGGATAGAGAACGGGGTGTGCCGTATTGTTCCAAGGTTTGCTGCATGTATTCGGCCAAGCACGCGATTCTTTACAAGCACCGGGTGCACGACGGCGAGGCCATCATCTTCTACATTGACGTGCGGACCGCAGGCAAAGATTTCGAGGAGTTCTACAAGCGGGCAACAGACGAAGGTGTTGTCTATGTACGTGGCAAGGTGTCCAAGATATTCCGCCGGGGCGACAAGATGGTGGTATGGGGCTCCGATACAGTCGCGGGACGCAAGATGGAAGTGGAAGCAGACCTGGTGGTGCTCGCCACGGCAATGACGCCAAACCCGGGCGCGAAGGAAGTGGCCCGAATGCTCGACATACAAGCAGATGAGCACGGTTTCTTGACCGAGGCACATTACAAGCTGGGGCCGGTAGAGACAAGCCAGCCGGGAGTATTTCTGGCGGGTACGTGCCAGGGGCCGAAGGATATTCCCGAAACCGTGGCCCAGGCTTCGGCTGTGGCCAGCAAGGTGCTCGGTTCTTTCGCCGTACTGAGCCACAGCACAGAACAGGAATGCATGGACAGTTCTGAACTCTGAATTGTGAACTTCGAACTCTGAACTCATCGCTCATGACGGTGCATTCCAGGAGCGTTCTTCGTTGCGAGTAGGGACCATATGAAACGTAGTAGGACTGGCCAGGTGACGGGCTTGGAACATGGCCTGACCGAAAGATTCAGTGTGATGTCGCGCCGGATACTCAGTGAGGCCAGCCGGGGTGCGCCACGGCTGGATTTCGTGCGTGGAGTCGTTGCGCTATTCGCCGAGTTCTCGGGCGCGGATGAAGTAGAGCTGCGGGTGAATGAAGGCCAACGATATTACCGGGGGTGGCTCAGGTCGGGTGGCGGCGATAGATTCGGATTCGTGATTGGACCACGCGCCAGCGAGGAGGAGGGCGAGATTGCGCCGGCAGAGCTGGACCCGCCGGGCTTGGCGCGACTGTGTTTGACCGTACTGCGGGGTTACACCGACCCAAAGTTGACCTACTTCACACCTGGCGGCAGTTTCTGGACTGGCAACACTTCTCTTCCGGTTCTGATTCGCGAGCGCACAGACAAGAAGCCTGAGGAAGTCGTTATTGGTGGCTCATACCCGTCACTGATCGTCATCAGATTCGCCGTCGACGAAGGTAGTCATGGGCTGCTGCTGCTGCGGAGCGAACGACCGAGTTTCTTCGGTCGGAGTGACGTCGAGTTCTATGAAGCAGTGGCTCAGACCATTGGTCCGGCCCTGGCTGATAGGCGGGCACAGGCAGCGTTGCGGGAGCGGGTGAAAGAGCTGACCTGTCTGTATGGAATTGACCGGGTATTGGAGCGGCCGAACATCACGCTGGAACAGGCGGTGCAGGAAATTGCCAAACTGTTGCCCCCGGCCTGGCTCTACCCCGAGATCGCCTCGGCTCGTATTGTGCTCGACAACCGCGAGTACCTGACTCCAGGGTTTCGGGCTGGCCCCCACCGTCAGTCCTCGGAAATCGTGGTGCGCGGTGTCCGGCGTGGAATAGTTGAAGTGGTGTACTCTGAGCCACGGCCTGATTTGGATGAGGGGCCCTTTCTCAGGGAGGAGCGGCATCTGATTGATACCGTGGCGAACCGACTGAGCTCGGTGCTTGAACACCGCCAGACTGAGGAAGAGCGGCAGCGGTTGGAGGAACAGTTACGACACGCGGATCGACTCGCGACTATCGGTCAGCTTGCTGCCGGAGTCGCACACGAGCTGAATGAACCGTTGAGCAATGTGCTCGGTTTCGCCCAACTTGTTCAGAAAACGCCCGGGGTACCGGAACCTGCGCTCCGTGATATTGGAAAGGTCGTCGCGGCCGCCCTGCATGCACGGGAAGTGGTGTCGAAGCTGATGCTCTTTGCGCGACAGAAGCCGCCGGCCAAGAGCAGGGTGAATCTGAATGAACTCGTTGCAGAAGGGCTGTATTTTCTTGAGGCCCGTTGTCAGCGTGCGGGCATCCGGCTCGTCCGGAAGCTCGCAGCCGACCTGCCCGTGATTGTGGCCGACCCGGGTCAACTCCACCAGGTCCTCGTGAACTTGGTGGTTAATGCAATTCAGGCCATGCCGCACGGCGGGGAACTGGTCATTGAGACCCGGCGAGAGAACGGCCGAGTGGTGATGGTGGTGAGTGACACTGGCATTGGGATGACACGGGAAGTGCTGAGCCAGATATTTGTTCCGTTCTTTACCACAAAAGGCGTTGGCGAGGGAACTGGGCTCGGTCTGTCGGTCGTGCACGGAATCGTTGCTGGCCATGCGGGGAGCATCGAAGTAAAGAGCGAGCCAGGTAAAGGTTCTCGATTCGAGGTCCGGCTGCCAGTGACCGGGGCCGGTAATAGCCAGAACGATTGATGTCAGCCGGCAAGAAGCGAGAAACCCTGCTTGTAGTGGACGATGCTCCGGCAACGCTCGAAGTGTTGGAGCGGAATCTGAGCGCAGCCGGATTTCAGGTTTACACCGTGGCAGCCGCAGTCGAGGCCTTACGGATTCTGGAACAGGCGAAGGTTGACCTTGTGATAACCGACTTGAAGATGCCCGGCGTGAGCGGGCTGGACTTGGTCCGGCACGTACGGGAAAACTGTCCTGATACCGAAGTGATGATGATTACTGGCTACGCGACGGTAGAGGGCGCGGTGCACGCAATCAAGACCGGAGCTGAGGAATATCTGGCCAAACCTTTCACTGATGAGGAACTCCTTGCTGCCGTGGAACGGGCACTTGCGAAGCTGCATCTGCGACGCGCAGCACGGCCTGAGGCCGGGACCTCGTTGCCCAGCCGTTACGGTCTGCTCGGTAGGTCAGATGCAATGAAGAAGGTGATGGACTCGGTAGCCAAGGCAGCTTCGACCTCGGCCACGGTGCTGATAACCGGTGAAAGCGGTACAGGCAAAGAGCTCGTGGCCCGGGCGATTCACTATTCGAGTGCGCGGGCTTCGGCCCCGTTCGTGCCGGTGAACTGCGGTGGCATACCGGAGAGCCTTTTTGAGAGCGAACTGTTTGGCTATGTGAAAGGAGCCTTCACCGGCGCGAGCGAAACCAGGGCCGGATTCTTCCAGACCGCTGAGGGCGGCACTATCTTCCTGGACGAGATTAGCGAGATGAGTGCGGCGATGCAAGTCAAACTCCTGCGTGTACTTCAGGACAAGGAAGTGTGCATGGTCGGCGACAGCCGCGTGCGAAAAGTTGACGTCCGGATACTTGCCGCCACGAACAAAGACCTGCTTGGGCTAGCTCAGAAAGGTGCGTTTCGTGAGGACCTCTTCTTCAGGTTGAACGTGATAGTGATTCCAGTCCCACCGTTGCGCGACCGGGGTGGAGACATCATGCTTCTGGCCCGGCATTTCGCCGAGAAGTTCGCGCGCGAGTTCGGCAAGCCAGTACCAGAGTTCTCGGACAAGGCGGCACGCGTATTGCTGGGGTATGCCTGGCCGGGTAACGTTAGGGAACTGGAGAACCTTGTCCAGCGCCTCGTGGTAATGACGGACAGCGCGGTCATTGATGTGCCTGAACTGCCCGAGCATATGCGTTTCTCAGCACTGCGCGAAGTTGGTTTGGGCCGTACCTTGGCCGAGGTAGAAGCCGAGCATATTCGTAACGTGCTTGCAAGCGTCGGCGGAAACAAGACTAGGGCTGCCGAGATACTGGGCATTGACCGTAAGACCCTTCGTGACAAGCTAAGCCGGCAGAATACCACCACCGAATCCTGATTGCCTAGGTTGGGTAGATTTTCCTCGGTGGGGAACATCTACCCAAAAATTGGCTAGGCAGTAACCAAGGGTTGAAGCAATCGTTTGGTCTGTAACCCCATATATATTAGGGCGTTACGTATTATTCACTCGCCAACTAGGTTCTGGTTCGAACTGTGGCATGACAACTGCAGTGTCACGGGTAGGCTGTGAAAAAGTCGCAGCCGATAAGAAGTAAAACGTAAAGGAGGTCCTAATGTCCGTTGCATTGACAAGACGCCGCGTCCTGGTTCGGACTGCGGTAAAGCCCAAGCGTGGGCCGGAGCCAGCAGTGAAGAAGAGCGCCAAGCCGCTCGCCGGATTGTGTATGACCTGCAACCACGCAGAAAACTGCGGGTACCTGAGAGAATTGGACAAGCCCGTGTTATTCTGTGAGGAGTTCGACAGTTTCACGCCGCCTTCGGTTGAGGAAGTGTCGCCTCTCGACAATGTGGCGCCGACGGTGGAAGAAATGCGTGATTGGGATAAGTACAAGGGACTGTGCGTGAACTGCGACAACCGTGAGCACTGCGCCATCCGAAATGCCGAAATCGGAGTCTGGCACTGCGAGGAATACCGGTAGCGATAACGGGGGAAGAATATGAGTGTCACTGCAGCAGTTGTGCGCAGTCGCAGAGTCGGTTCGAGCCCGCCAGAACGTCCGCGACGGAGTGTCTACGATAACGTTACGGCGCAGTTCAACAAGGCCGCGGACCTGATGCGGCTTGACGCCAATATCCGCAAAATACTTTCGACCACGATGAACGAAGTGGTCGTGCATTTCCCGGTGAAAATGGATGACGGTAGGGTAGAGGTCTTTACCGGCTATCGAGTTCAACACAACAATGCACTAGGGCCGTTCAAGGGCGGGCTGCGCTTTCATCCGGCGGTTGATATTGACGAGGTGCGGGCACTGGCCACTTGGATGACTTGGAAGTCGGCCATCGCCGACATACCGTTTGGCGGTGGCAAGGGTGGAATACAGATGGATCCCTCTCGCTATTCGTTGACCGAACTCGAGCGCATCACCCGGCGTTTCACCTTTGCGTTGGGCAACACCATCGGACCGGAATACGACATTCCGGCCCCGGACGTAAATACCAACGCCCAGATAATGGCATGGATACTTGATACCTACCAGTCCATGATGCCGGCGCACGAACGTCAGCGGATGCTGCACGTCGTCACGGGCAAACCCATCGAGTCGGGCGGCAGTCTGGGTCGGGACAAGGCCACGGGACAGGGCGTGGTGTTCCTAATTCGCGAGTGGGCCAAGGACAACAAGTTTGACCTGAATGGTGCGACCTACACAGTGCAGGGCTTCGGCAACGTCGGCTCATGGGCCGCACGACTTCTGAAGCCTCTGGGTGCGCGGCTGGTTGCGGTCGAGGACGTTACTGGAGCCATAACTAACCAGGAAGGAATCGACCCAGATGACTTGGCCAGCTATGTGAGGAAGAATGGGGGCGTGGCCAAATACCCGAAGGCCTCGCCAGCAAGTCACCTGGAGTTCTTGCGTGCTAAGGCTGACATCTTCATCCCGGCCGCGCTGGAGGAGCAGATAACCGGAACAACCGCACCGTTGCTCAACGTTCGGCTGGTGGCTGAGGGTGCAAACGGCCCGACTGACCCAGATGGTGACAGGGTGCTGCGGGAACGAGGCATAGGCCTCTTGCCCGATATCCTGTGCAACTCGGGTGGCGTCATCGTCAGCTACTTTGAGTGGCTTCAGAACAAGCGCAGCGAGTCCTGGGAGCTCCAGGAGGTTGACTGCAAGCTGTACAAGCGCATCGTCGGTGCATATCAACGCGTGCGGGCAGCAGCTGAGAAGTACGACGTTGACTGGCGGACCGCGGCCTACATCGTTGCTCTGTCGCGACTGGAAAAAGTCTACAAGGAACGCGGCATCTTCCCGTGATCTGCCTGTACACCCTCCACCCTGTGATTGCTTCGGACCGTGCTCTTAGCGAGCCTCCGGCGGGCAACGTGTCCGATGTGGGACCCTGACCAGTGTGGCATTGCAGCCGGTCTTGAGCTCCTGGACGGGATGATTCGCTAGTTGTCCTGGCCAGAATCAGCTACGCCTGTGAGCGGCTGGGCTTGGACCGGCTGTACGCCTTGACGGGCGGTCTCAGGCGCGAAACCCGGTATAGAACGGTGTTCTCGGCATTGCGGCGGAGAATGTTCGGTTGGCCAAGCAGTTCTTGGAGTCTGTCGTCAGTGGTGTGAGACCTTGGCTTGGTTCACATGTCTGGTCTAGGGCAGAAAGTGCCGGTCATGTGATATCGGTGTTCCGCCCGAGACGGTTTCGCTGAAACAGGACCGGTCGAACCAAGTGGCGGTAGCTTGCTCGGTCAGAAACACCTGCCGGATGCGGCCTCTGAGTACCTAGGGGAACTCACGGTAGTGTTGAGCAACCCGCAAGAGAGAGTGTCCAGCCATGCCGCACTGACTTGCCGGTAATCGTCACCAAGAGCTGTAGGGTCACAATCGTCTTCGCAGGTCTGGCTAGGGATTCGACCAACGCTGGATAATGATGGTGAAAGCCTCGGTCTTCTCCATGCAACTCGGGCTGGAGCACACCGGTACTCATCCAAGGCTCCACAATCAGCACGTACAGCATCCGCGTGCCGACAATTGAGCGTATCGCACCCGGGGTATTCGGTGCAGTATTCTACCGGAGCAACAACTACGGAATTGCCTATTTCAACCGCAGCGACTGGACTGGCATAGGCGAGCCTGAACCCGGCATGCCTGTGCTCGGGCGCCGGCCGGCCGCAATCGTCCGCAACACTATCGAACTCAAGGGCACGAAATCCGGTGTGCTGCTTGATGCAACCGGTCGAAAGGTCGCGGACCTGTCGCCGGGCAGAAACGAGCTGGGTCACGTTGCACCTGGAGTATACTTCATTACTTCGACTGACGGCGGCGAGGTCAGACAGAAGGTTGTGCTGACCGAATAAGAACGGCCTAGATTCTCAAGGGGCGGCTTCGGGCCGCTCCTTTTCTTGTTGCTCTCCTGTGTTACAGACCACTGCCGGGGAGGAATCTCAGGGCACCGGCAGTAATCGGTGCGGTATCGCTTGGGCCACAGGTAAAGCGATACTACTTGCCTAGGCTACTAAACAGAGCATAATTGGTCGTGAATCAAAGTGAGGTCGAAGAAATCCGCCGGCTTTTCCCGGTGACCCGGCAGTGCATCTACTTCAACCACGCCGGGACCGGCCCATTGCCGGAAACAGCGGTAAGGGCAGTGACAGCCTACGCGACTCGTGCCGCCGAAGAGGGCGAGGTACCCTACGAGGACGCTGAGGCGATGGTTGAGGACTGCCGCAGCACGCTGGCCAGGCTGCTGAAGGTCCCAGCCGATACTATCGCATTCACTTCGAATACAACGGCCGGAATCATACTTGCCATTAACTCAGTTGACTGGCATCCCGGTGACAATGTTATCCTGATGCAGGATGATTTCCCGACCGTGACTTATCCCTTCCGTCTGATGCTGCCCGGTGTCCAGATTCGCTGGGTAGAATCGGCCGCACTGGTCAAAAGTCCTGAGGTAATTGCCGACCTTGTTGACCGCCGGACCCGGATGGTTGCGGTCTCGTGGGTGCATTTTCTTTCCGGCCGGGCGTTCGACATCAGGACTATCTGCCGCTTCTGCCGCGAACGCGGCGTGGTATCAGTCATTGACGCCATCCAGGGCATGGGGGTGGTTGACTTCGACTGGAGCACGCTGGATGCTGATTTCGTTACCGGCCACGGCGCCAAGTGGCTGCTTTCGCCCCAGGGCACCGGCATCGTGCTTACACGTTCTGAGACCCTGGCGCGTCTGCGGCCGGTGAGTTTGGGCTGGTTGTCGTGTGACTGGCGTGACTTCAACGACATTTTCTTGCAGAAACCATTGAAGTCCGGCACAGCCCGGCTTGAGGCCGGCACCAAGAACTACCTGGGCATCGCTGGGATGAGTGCAAGTCTGAAACTATTCGAACAGGTCGGCGTGCCGGCAATTGAAGCCCGCATTCGCAACCTGTGCTTACGCCTACGGACGAGACTTGAGGCCGCAGGGTTTGAGGTTATCACTCCGAAGGAGCGCGAACGCTCGGCCGGAATCATCACCTGCCATAAGCCCGGGGTTGAGAGCGCCCGCATTCACGGTTGGCTACGAGGCGCGAAGATGGTCTGTGCCCTCCGCCAGAACCTGCTCCGTATCGCCCCGCACTGCTACAACACCGAAGCAGAGGTGGACAGTTTTCTTGAGCGTGCGTGTGCGCCTGAGGCCACAACCGCTCCGCGGTCGGACTGTAAGATATGAGGCTGATGGTCGGTATCCGCGGTACGCGGTTCTAGCGACAATGGTCGGGATTGACCTCTCAGGCAAAGTTGCGCTCGTGACCGGTGCAAGTCGTGGGCTTGGCCGAGCTGCAGCAGTCGCCTTGGCCCGGGCTGGCGCTGATGTCGCGGTCAATTTCCTGAAGAATCGTCGCGCGGCCGCAGCGGTTACCGCAACATGCCGGAAATACGGCGCGCAGGCCTTCGCAGTTCGGGCCGACGTTGCTTCTGCAGCCCAGGTGCGGCGGATGTTCGAGCTTGTTGTCCGGCGGTTCGGCCGGCTGGACATTCTTGTTGCCAACGCCGGCATCTGGAAGGAGGCACCAATTGACCGAATGACGGACCGGCAGATTGAGGAAATGCTCGGTACCAACGTCCGGGGCGTGTTCTATTGCTGCCGCGAAGCGTCCCGGATAATGGTAAGTCAACGTTCCGGTCGGATTGTGCTGGTGTCTTCAACCGCGGGCCAGCGTGGCGAGCCGCTACACTCCCATTATGCGGCATCCAAAGGTGCGGTCATAAGCCTCACGAAGTCACTTGCTCCGGAGCTTGCCCAGTATGGAGTTCTTGTCAACTGCATCGCGCCGGGGTGGTTCGCAACCGACATGTCGAGGTCAACGATGACCCGACCGGCTAGACGCCGGGCAGTTCTTCAGACAATACCGCTAGGCCGCATCGGTCGGCCCGATGAGTTTGCTGGTGCGGTGCTGTTTTTGTGTTCCGACCTCGCTACATTTGTCACCGGCGAGATTCTGAATGTGAATGGTGGCGCGGTGCTCTGCGGTTAGTCGCCAAGAGCGCCTTTGATACGCTCGACAAGCTTCCGTACTTCCTCAGCAAGCGGCACCGAACGGATGTAGCTGAAGGGCAGGCGGTACCGGCCAATTGGTCCAGGGAGCCGGTAACGGCCGTTGAGCCTGAGCCAGACCGTATCAGACAGCACGCGGGGGAGCTGGCTGATGATGTCGGTTACCCCAAGTTTGAGTTCGAACGGGAAATCGGCCCGAGTACTATCTGCAGCGCCGATGTGGATCGGCATTGGACGTCGCCCCGAAGCAACGGTGTCTGCGGCCAGGATAAGTGCATAGTACAGCGAGTCAATGTCCAGCGGAAAGTGATTGGGGTTTGAAAGTGTAAGCTCAATCGTGCCGTACTTCATCTCTTGTAGAGATAGTCTGCGGAAATCGGCGCTGACTGGCTCGACCTTGGGCCGGCAACCGGTAAGACAAAGTATCGCAGCTACGGCAATTGGCACCAAGATTCGGCAGACCATGCATAAGATATATAGTGATTGCCAAGTAGCTGGTCAAGCTGGAGTGCTATGGGCTGGGATTCAGGAGCTTCGACGCAGAGCGGCTGCGCATAATATCTATGCCAGGATTTGCGCTCCGGCGTATGGTGCGCAGGGTCAGTGCAGAACGTTCTGTCAGGCCTGGCCCGCAACGGACGCCTGTTGCCTCATATATGGATGTACTCGAGGACGCCCCGTTGCCTCAGAATACATTTGTACTCGAATCATGAGCTTTGTCCAGCTTGAAGTCGAGATGG
>JBDRUN010000082.1 GCA_039801365.1 candidate division WOR-3 bacterium | reverse complement strand
ATAGTCAGTGCCATCTGACCAACTCCTTTCATGGTAAGGGCTGGTCAGATTATGCCTCCTGTTTCGAGTACTTTTCTTACGTGAGGCAACGGGGTAGCTTCGAGTACATTTTTGGTGAGGCAACGCGCCGGCTTGACATTCGCAAACACCACCGATAGAATCGAGCACGTCTAACCCTTACTGGAGGACTAATGCCGCTACCTAAGCGAAGGCATTCCCGGCAGCGCGGTCGCAAACGTAGGACTCACTGGAAGTTGACCGCGCCGACTGTGGTTGACTGCCCTCATTGCCACGAGCCAAAACTGCCGCACCGCGTGTGCCTGCACTGCGGTTACTACGCGGGCAAGGAAGTCATCTTCATCAGCAGGGAAAAAGAAAAGACACAGTGAAGATCGCACTCGATGCGATGGGGTCGGACAACGCCCCCCGGGCTGAGCTTCAAGGTATTGCTCTAGCACTTGAGGAAGACAGTTCGCTTGAGGTCGTACTCGTCGGTCAAGGAGAGATAATCGCCGGCTTCAATCGGAACTGCTCGGCCCGGCTTGAGCTTGTGTCGGCAACTGAAGTTGTCGGGATGCACGAGGCGCCATCCGACGCAGTCAAGCGCAAGCGCAATTCGTCAATCGCGGTATGCATGCGCCTCCTAAAGGAAGGCAAAGTGGATGGCGTGGTCTCGGCCGGGAACACCGGTGCAGTGATGGCCTATGCTCTTACTATGATTGGCGCCGTGCCAGGTGTTCACCGACCCACGCTGGCGGTAATGTTCCCGACCGTCAAAGGTTCGAGCATGGTGCTCGACGTCGGCGCAAACGTTGACGCCAGTCCATTACAGCTCTACCAGTTCGGGCTGATGGGCGCAACCGCCGCCAGCTACCTACTCCGCAAGGCGAACCCGTCCGTCGGACTACTGAACATCGGCCGGGAAGAGTCAAAAGGCAACGATGCCATTCTCGGGGCCTACCGGATGTTTAAACAGAGCGAACTTAACTTCGTCGGGAACATCGAGGGCTATGACATTCTCAAGGGAACGGCCGATGTTGTCGTTTGTGACGGACTGGTCGGCAACGTGCTGCTGAAGTACGGCGAAGGACTGGCCGAGGTCGTAGCCGGGATGCTGGCCGACTATCTTGAGTCCGAATCTAGGTACCGCCTGCGTCGCTGGCTCTCCAAGCCCGTGCTGCAGGAATTCATCGACCGGATGGACTACCAGGAACACGGCGGCGCCCTACTGCTGGGTGTAGAAGCCCCGGTCGTCGTGGCACACGGCCGTTCCAGCCCAAGAGCGATAATGAACGCGCTGCGCTCAGCCTGTCGCGCCGTGGAGGGCAATATCACCGAGCATATCCGTAAGCGGTTCACGCAGGAAAAGGGCATAGAGACTGGCGAATAGTAATTAGGCCTGGGCTAACTATGGAAGTCCCAAGCAAAACCGGAGTAGAACAATATGAGTGATCATCCGCTGATCGCTCATCGTTCATTGCTACTAGGTCGTTTCTGTGTCTCCTTTGTTCTGTTCTTTCTCTCCGCCTGCAACACCCTGCCGGTTGGTGCTGACCAGCTCGACCGCATGCCGCAAGCTGACAGCTTGACTGTGAAGCCAGATTCCATCGCCGGTTACGGCCGGTACGCGGCCTTGGGCGCGGCCGACATCATGTATCTGGGCAAAGACAGTCAGTACCAGTCCCGAGTAATCCTGCGATTCGCGCTGCCGGACACGGCACTCGACTCCGCTCTCTCAGCCCAGCTCATTCTGCACCGTAAAGATAGTACAGCCATGACATTCGTGATCCGGCCTTGCTCCAGTGCTTGGAATTCTGCTGCAGTGTCTTGGCGCATGGCCGACTCGGTCACCCACTGGCTTACGCCTGGTGGCGACTATTGGAACGTTGCCTTGGGGGGCGGCACTTTCACGGGGGAGAGTCTGGTAATAGAGCTTGACCTAGGTAAGCTCGACACACTAGTCCAACCATCCTTCAAGCAGAACGGCGTCCTACTCTTTCCTCAGGACAGCGGTTTCGTTGCACTCTACTCAGGGTACGCCGCTGCCACGGCCCCTAGGCTACGTATCAAGTACTCCGGCAATGCGCAATCGGTTTACAACTCGCTCGACGACGCCCACCTTGTTGACACCATCGCACTAGGCCGGGCCAGTGCCTATCGCATCGGCTCGGGTATGGTCTTTCGCACCTATCTTCGGTTCCCCCTCGAATGCATCTCGCCCGCGGCCACGATCGCCGAGGCCGAACTCACCTTCCTGCCCGTGGTCGAATACCGGCGAAAGGACACGCTCCGCATCGGCGTGCGTCGGCTCCTCGAACCGTTTGCCCGAGCTGGACACAATGCGAAATTCGCGGATGAAGCCGATGCGGTGTGCCGCTACGTTGTGAGTCCGGAGTCGGACTCTGTTGCGACCTTCGATCTGAGAGAACTGGTCCAGTTCTGGACCGCGCACCCGGATTCAAACTTCGGACTTCTGCTTGTGGCCGAACCCGAGCACTCCATGATGTTTCGACTCGGTTTGGCGCGAACCGGCCCGGCCGCTCCTACACTCAGGCTTCTTTACGTCATGCCGCCCAATGACCGGTTCTTCCACTGATGTACACCAACTTGCCGCCTGCGCTTTGCCGCCCGCACTTCACCGCTTTGGTTTCTGGCTTCTGCCTGTTGGCTCTTGTGTTCGGTCCTGCACCTGCTCAGTCCTTCTTCACCGCTCGCGGACTGGGTGAGCTTGCGCTGCCGGCCGATGCTCGGATTTCAGCGCTCGGTACGCCGGAGGCACTGTCATATGGGAACCCTGGCATCGTTGTATATCTGCCCAAAGTTTCATTCACCGGTTCAAGCCTTGGTGTGGCGACAATCGGTTCTCAGACCGGGCAGAACCGGCTTATTCAAAACGTGCGGCCAGCCGGGTTCCATGCCGCTGCGCCCCTGCCGCTTGAGACCCGGCTTATGCTCGGAATTGACGAACGGTTCAACCAAGACTACAGCATCTGGTCCGAGTCCCTGCCGGATTCAAGCTACCGGTACCATGTCACCGGCCGGGGCGGCATATACGCACTCCGGTGCGGTATCGGCTGGTCCTGTTTCAAACTTGCTGGCATCGGCATTGAATACAGCCGTCTACTCGGCTCCTCCCGCGAAGACTGGCGATTCGAGACCAAGAATGGTCGCTATGTCTCAACCGACACCGTTGAGCTGGACTACTCCGGCGATGCGATCAAGTTCGGCACCTCGTTACAGACTGCCCGGTTCGCCCTCGCTACCCACTACTCACTTCCGCACTGCTTCACCGCTCGCTCCTTCCGTAAAGTTCACGGCGTCATCGAAGACTCGCTCCGCACCTACCGGATCTCAATTCCATCCGCCGCATCATTCGGCGTTAGTTTCTCACCTGCGGAGCAGCTGACCATCGCGCTCGGCTTCAAGCACCAGCCTTGGCATGACATCAAGGTTGATACTGGGCATATGCCCGGTGCACTGAACTCATACCGCGTATCAGCCGGTGCCGAGTACTTGACAGGCAAGATACCGCTCCGACTTGGCTACTCCTACTCACCGTGGTACTACGCTGCCCGTGACGCAAGCCCTATCATCGAGCACGGATTTCATCTTGGAGCCGGTATTCCGATTACTGGGTTTGGCTCGCTCGAATTCTCGGCCGGACTTGATCGCAGGAACTCGGCTACTCTTTCCGAGACATCTATACGCCTGATGCTGAGCCTTGCCTATCACGAAGCCTGGCTTCGGCGCACCCGGCGCTGGGGCTACTAGGCCTACTACAAGGCAGGTGTCAAGTCAATCCGTTGGACAGGAGTGGAGTGTGGGGTCTTGGTACAGTCTTGCCGGGAAGACGATAGTAATTCCCTGCTTTTCATCAACTTGCGAGTTGGCTATCTCTGTTCAGAATCGTCCGAACTCCGAGGGACTTTTCCGTCAGACAGCGTCTATCCCTGCGTACCCGATGCCGCTTCGGGGACGGCTACCGGGCTAGCCCCGGACTATCCACCTCTTCTCACAGCCGGACACAGTCTGAGACAGGCTGGACTGAGCGCCAAGGTGGTGGTTGGCTTTACGACTGGAAGCGCGTCCATTCTGCCGGGCCCGGGTTCGACCAACCCCGGCCTACGGGAACAGGCTAGACTAGACACCGTCTGACCCGCCCCACATGTCGCATCGGGGGCCACCTTCCTAGTGCGTGGATCCCCCAGTACGCTCGGCCGACAACAGTTCGCGCTGACCAAGCACGAAAACCTTGTCCTATCGCGCCGCTGCAACACCGGAAAACACTTGGAGCGTCGCACTGGGCCAATGTCATTTGCTGCTAGGAGCTAGGTCACCTGGATGACAATAACAGACCTGGTCTTTCTGCCGACTCAACATATTGGCGGGCAGGCTTTCCTGTCAAGATCGGTTTCTCACGCATTATCAGTACCACTTGACCTTGCGGTCTAAAGGACTGCCAAAATGCATCTCTTTTCGAGTGCTTTCTTGGGTGAGGGTTGAAAATACGACCTGTTCTGGTAGAATTGTAAGGTAACAAGCTGAAGAACAGGCCCATTCGGGCCAGAGGGAGGGATTGTGCTTAGTTTCCTCGTGCTTTCCTTTTGCCTTTGTCTTGCCGTGCCGCCACAAAACGCATCCGGTTTCCAAGGCGGGCCGGACGGCTTCGGCTACTACTGGGAATCAACCCAGGATTGCGGAGACACCATTACGTTTTCTTGGCTCGACCCTTCGACACACCAGCCGATAGTCGGCTGGTTCCCGAATCCGGACGATGGCTGGGTGCGAATCGGCCTGCCTTTCCAGTTTCCGTTCTACGGAGATACCCTTGATTCAGTCGTCGTGTGTTCCAACGGCTTCCTTGAGTTTCCTACGACGTTCACGACCTACGAGAATCGATCCTTGCCTGCCCCCGAGTTCCCTTACCTGCTAGCCCTCTACTGGGATGACCTGAGCCCAGCCCGGTCCGGCTCGGTTCGCCGATATGACGACCCGGCACTCGGATTCACTTGCATTACTTGGTTCAACGTAGTTCGGTTCAACTCCTGGGATACACTTTCGGCTCAAGTCTTGCTGTTCGCCGACGGCTCCATCAGGATGAACATCCTACGTGCTACACGGACAAAAGACTCTAACACTGTCGGCATCCAAGGCCACTCTGGTGGCAACGACCATTGTCTGCAGTACGTGCACGACGGCCTTCCGACCAAACACCAACCTGAGGACTCAATGTCCGTTCGGTTCTACGTACGGCGGCTGGCGCATGACGTCGGCGTGTTCCGTGCTGGTACCCCACTGGGCTGGATTCCGACCGGGTGTCAAAGTCCAGTGACCGGAGTGTTCAAGAACTACGGACTGGGTACCGAGACGTTTCCGGTTACCTGTCGCATCGTCCGAACCCGCGTCCCGCGCGATACTGTGTTTGCGCGCACTCGGTTGATTACTGGGCTTGTGCCCGGCGACACTTCCTTGTGCTACTTCGGAGACTGGCTGGTACCGCCGAGCCCGGATTCCTGGTTCGTTCTTCTTGAGACCCGGCTTTCTGGCGACCTGCTGCCGCGCAACGATACTGCCTGCTTCGTGACGTCTTCTTTCCCACCTGGTTTTGGTGCCGTACTCGGCACTTGGGACTTCCCAGAAATCGGCTCTGGTATGAACTTGACCGGTATCACGTACTGTCAGGACCTGAATCGGTTTTACGTTACCTCAACCCAGCCAAACCAGGTATACAGCTTTCCCGCGTGCTCGAGCGCGCCCAGACTGGAACCAGAGGCATTTGAACTCCAAGACTTTTTCGGAGGGGACGTCGTCTGGGGTATCGCGTGGGACCAGACCGGTACCAAGTTCTGGATAACACACGTCCCACTTTGTGGCCCGGGCTGTGTTGTCGCCGGATACGGACTGGACGGTTCGTTCACCAGCGACACTTGGAACCTCGAGTTGCTCGCACCTGACGCCTGGTTCGCCGGGCTTGACGCGGGTCGGCCTGGAACGCTATTTGCAGTCGAGGTCGGCGGCCTGAACCGTATTCTTGAACTCGATGTTGCGAACCACAGAATTGTCCGTGCGCTTGCCAACCCAACTTCCTCGTTCCGGGCCTGCTCATTCTTGGGCGACAACCGTAGTTATCTCATTACGGGTGGATGGAACCAGGGAGCGTTAATCGAACTCGACCTCGGCGGCTTGGTCACAAGAACCGCGCCACTTGCCGACTTGGCTGACCTAGATATCTACCGACCCGAGAACCCAAGCCCGGACTCAATCGTTTGGGCCTACGCAACCCTGAGCCGGCTCCAAAACACCATCTGCAAGCTATCGCTCGGCCGCACGTGGCGCGCAGTTGGCATCAGCGCCGATGCCCCGCGGTCCGCGCTTCGCGGTTCTAACACCCTCGGTCCAAGTATCATTCGGTCCGGTCAGACCATCGTCCTTTCAGATTTGCCGACCGGAGCAGCAGTCTGTTTGTGGGATGTCTCTGGCCGACAGGTAACACAGCGCCAGTACCAGAATTGCGGTCCCTGTGTGCTTGGCTCAGACTTCACCAGTCTGCCTGCCGGCATCTACGTATTGACTATTTCGACCGTCACGACTAAGCTGTCCAGCAAACTGGTGGTGACGGCCCCCTAGCGTGGTCACTGCCCGTCTGGTGCACCGTGGGATTTCTGCTCTGTGTTCTCGTCTTTTGCGGTCCGGCTTCTGCTGACCGGCCGCCGGCCCATGCGCATGCGCTATGCAATCCGCATTGCGCTCCACGCCAGATGTCAAACTCCCCCGCACGGCTTGGAGCGTTGAATGTAGGACGTCCGTTGTCTCGGACGCCTGCGCTCGACAATGGCTGGGGTATTCGGGCCGATCTCCCATACCCGCTTGCACTCCACATGATGGCCGCAGTCAAGGATTCCACGATTCGCGCTCTGTTTGTCTTCGGTGGTCGGCGTTCGGCCAGCACTATGATGGAAAGAGCATGCCTACGGTACTTGCCAACGCAGAACCGCTGGTCTCGATGCTCACCGATGCGCTACGAACGCGGTGTCGGCCAAGCCGTCGTTGTCCGAAATCTTGTCTATGTGCTCGGCGGGTGCAGTGAATTTGGCATCGGGCTCAATCGAGTCGAAGTCTATGACCCAGCGCGGGACAACTGGACAATCCTCCCGGAGATGCCTGATAGTCTACACGACTTTGGCGCGGTCGCGTGGAGGGACAGCCTCATTTACGTACTCGGTGGTGGCAACTGGGCGGTCAACTCTCCACCCCGCGACCGGGTCTGGCTATTCAACCCGGCAACCCAAGCCTGGGACACGGCGGCTTCGCTTCCGGTCGAACTCGGCGCAATGGGCTGCGGCATTGTAGGGGATACTATCTACTTGGTAGGTGGCTGGACCCTGACTGGCATGACCAACGCGGTCTGGCAAGGTGTCGTCAACACTGCGGACCCGCGGCAGGTCAACTGGTATCAACTCGAGACATTACCTGGTCAAGCCCGCTGCCGCCCAGTGTGCGCTGTCCTTAACGGCATTCTCCATGTAGTCGGTGGAGTACTCAAAGACGGAACCGTGACTTCGGAGGCACTTGGATTCGACCCTCGGAACCGGACTTGGCGGCAACTGCTGTCCAAGCCAAGCCCGGTCGCAAACGTGTTCGGCGCTCCGGTGATTGGAGGGCGGCTCTACGTACCAGGCGGGTTTGAGGGCGCCACGCCCTATCTTGCTCGGCACGACTACCTTGACGTTGCTCACTATGACTATGACGTTGCGGCTGAGTCCATCGTCTCGCCGGTGGGCCGAGTCACGGCCGGTATGCCCTGTCCGATCGTGACGTGGTTTAGGAACTCAGGCACAATTCCTGACACGTTCAGCGTGTCAGCGTGGGTCTTGGACTCGGTTACTCGGCAACTACTGTTCGAAGGCGATGCCAGGCTGGAGCTCGGACCAGGCCAGGGCAGCAAGGCTGATTTCGGCGATTTTGTTCCACCAGCCGGAGCCTACATGTTAGTGGCCGCCGCAGCAAGTTCGGCAAATGACCAGAATCCGGATAATGATACTACTTGGCAGCGTTGTCAAACAGCACTCGGGTCCTGGCCGGATGCGTTTGGCTACACCTATTGCTCTACGCAAGAGCCGGACAGTATCGAGTTCGGTTGGTTTGACACTGCAGGCGGAACAGTAATCACGGACTGGGCCCCTGACCCAGATGACGGCACATCTCGGCGTCTCTTACCGTTCAGGTTTCCCTACTATGGCAGAACGCTTAGCGCGATTTACGTGTCCACCAACGGACATCTGGGTACTTCGGAGAACACCAGCCGTCTAAACCGCCGTCTACCATCTGTCGAGTTACCCGATGTCATCGCGCCATTCTGGGACGACTTGACCCTGCGCGAGAGGGGTAGGGTCATGGAGAATAGGACCACAGACGCCGTGGTCTTCACCTGGGCCGGGGTGCCGCGCTATGGGGTGCCTACAGAATCACTCACGTTCCAGGTGGTGCTTGAACGTTCTGGTAGGATTTGGTTCAACTACCTACGCCTGGCAGCAGACCGCATGAGTTCGACCACTGGAATCCAGGGTACTGACGGTAGCTGGTACCGTTACCTCCAGTACGTCTGTGATGGTAGTCCTGCCAATCACGTTCTGACTGACTCGACTACGATTCTGTTCTCCTCTCCAGTAGTGGGAGTATCTGAGTCTCTATTCTCCGGTTCCGGCTTACCATTCTCTATTCGCATTCCGACGATCTGCACCAGCCAGCAACTGGAAATCAGCGTTTCATGGTCTGCAAGCAATGCACTCCTGTTGACCGTGTACGATGCTTCTGGTCGCCGCATTTGGACAAGGCAAGTCTGTGGTACCTCGTCCCGGTCTCTGCTTCCTACCTCCTGCTCTCTAGTCTGGGACTTGAACGACGCATCGGGTCGTCATGTGCCCCTGGGAATCTACTACGTCCGCATTCTCTCCGGCTCGGAGACCGTTACCAGAAAGCTCGTACTGCTGCGCTAGGTCCCGAGGAGTCAGCCTGAAGGACAAAAGGGACGATGGCGCTGGAGAATGACGAACCGGCGCTTGATGCCTGAAACAGGCAGAATCACGTCGAGCGCACGTTCAACAGTCAGGCCATACTGAGCGATGCTTTTGGCTGCTCGTTCGATCTCCATATCACCGCAAGCGGTCTTGAATAGAATAAGCCGACTGCCAGGGCTGAGCTGATGCTGAACCTGCTTGATGACCTGTCGGACTGGACCGGTTAGACGGGAGAGTAGTACGGTGCAGTCGAGTGGTCTCAGTAGTTCAACCCGGCCTTCGATTACCCATGCGTTGTCAAGACCGAGATCACAGACTGCAGTGTTCAGGAATAGACACTTCTTATGCGAAGACTCTACTAGTAGTATCTTCAGGTCAGGTCGGGCAATGGCCAGCGGAATACCGGGCAGACCAGCGCCCGAGCCAATGTCAGCAACACTTGAGCCAATCGAAATGGCCGAGGAAACAGCCAGAGAGTCAAGCACGTGGTAAGAGAGGATTCGATCTGAGTCCCGACGGGATATGAGGTTGATGCGACGATTCCAGCCGCGTAGGAGGCCGGCATAGCGTTCGAGTAGCGCAAGCTGAGCAGGTGCAAGCGTAAATCCAAGCCCGGCACAGGCCGACTCAAGCTCAGCGTGGCTGAGGTCAGGCACTAGAGATTGGTTCAGGCACGCAAGAGCTCAGGAATTCGGGTGATTTAGCACGGGCCGTCAGGACCCCGGAACACCAGTTCACTTGCCGTTTCTATTCCAGCGGATCGCGGATGTAGATGTTGGTTTCGAGGTACTTGTGGAATTCGGTCCACTTCGTACCCTGGTTATCAGCGACCGCGTCGCGAAACATCGCAATACGGGCGTCAAGGTTATCAAGAAAGTGGACAATCAGCGCCTCGACAAACTTCGGCGACTTTGGCGAGCCGAACTCCAGTTGTCCATGATGGGCGAGGATAATATGAAGGATGAGCCGACGTAGCTCCTCAGGGAACTCCTTGATGCTATCAATTCGTTTGCAGACCAAGTCGTATCCCATGACGATGTGGCCGATAAGGCGGCCGTCCCAAGTGTGGTCAATCGCCTTGTCATAGACGTACTCCTCGGTCTTGCCAACATCATGGAGGATGATACCAGTCATCAGCAGGTCCCGGTCCACTTCCTCGTAGGTATCGGGTACCGTTCTGGCAAGCCGGCACATGAACACAGTATGTTCCAAAAGGCCACCAATGCAGGCATGATGTACCTGGGCCGCGGCCGGAGAATCCGAGAACTTCCTGACAAATTCATCGTCCTCGAAGAAAGTAGCAAGCAGACCAGCCAAATGTCTGTTCTTCACAGCAGCAATGTACTTCCTGAGCTCGGCCAGAAGCTGTTTGCGGTCGTATTTCGTGGCGGAGATAAAGTCTTCGCGGTTGACCTGGGCAGGGTCTGCCGGGTATATGACTGAAACGGTGAGCTGCGGCTTACCTTGATAGTCGCCCATCTTGCCGACCACACGGTAGAACCCACCGGGTTCGACACAGCGCAGAGCATCGTCAATCCGATCCCACATGATGGCAGCAACCCGACCGCTCTTGTCTTGAAACTCAAATGTCAAGAATGGTGCACCATCCCGTCGCTCCTTGACGTCCCGCCGGGTGCAGAAGAACACGTCGTCAACCTGGGTGCCAGGTTTGATTGCCTTCAGGAACTGGGTTTTCATTGCCGTTGTGGGCTAGAGCTCTATTGAGAATGAGATGCGATGAGCCATGCCCAGTTCAACCATCGGGATGAAGGCATAGTCGAGCTGGTACTTCTGGTAGCGGAAGCCAAGGCCAGTCGTAAGTCCGGCTAGGATGTCCGTGCCGCCACCAGACTTAAGGTCGGCGCCCAAGGTTGTGTACCCAGCACGCAGGACAAGTATGTCTGCAACCCAACCTTCGATGCCGGCTCGGAACACAAACCGGTTATCCACTGGCTTGAGCACATCGGCGGTGAGGTTGATCGAGGAATTGGGCAGGTAAGCAAGACCAACGGCGAACTCCAGCGGCATCTTGTCCCGGCCGGACTGGAACGGCTTCGCCTGATAACCGATGTTACGGCAGGCAAGTCCGGCATACAGTCCCTCGAAACCTTCGAGTGGAATTCGGGCCCGGGCGCCCAGGTTCGCAGCCACACCGATGCCGAAAAACGTGTCAATCGAGCCATACAGTCCCTGGAATCCTGCTCCGACTAACACGAGCTCTGATAGCTTGAGCGCTGCTGACAGGTTCACATCGGTGTAGGAAACACCGAACATCCCCAACTCGTTGCCCAACGGGTCGGTCCGTTTCATCGTGCCGGCGTTCAGGTATACGATGCCGATGCCAATACCCTTGTTTGCAGCCAGCGGCCTGGAATAGGCGACTGAGCCCAAGTGAATACCGGCAACGTAGTTGACATACCCGACGTGGGCACGCGGCAGTTCGCTGCCCAGCACCAGTGCGGGAGAATACCAGAACGCCATCGGGCTCTGCGCATCGCCGGTCACTGCACCAGCCATTGCGGCCTCACGGGCAGTGGGGGTAACACGGAGGAAGTCGAAGCCAGCGGTGCCAACGCCGGGGTCAAAAGAGATGAGACTCAGGGCCAAGAGCATGTTCATCAAGACAAGTTAGCCACCGGCCTGCGCTTGTCAAGCAGAATGTCGCACCCCTAGGGCCGGCCAAGGCACATCGTGACCCCCTGCCTGACGCTTGCGCGTTTCATATGATACCCGTAGCGCCAGCAACTCGTCAAGGTCGAGCGCAGGCAACAGGAGAACA
>JBDRUN010000081.1 GCA_039801365.1 candidate division WOR-3 bacterium | reverse complement strand
AGGTTCCGGTCAGACTGGTTCTGCCTGCAGTGCCCGAAGAAAGTTCCAGTTTGTACCTTGTTGTCAGTGTGACAAACCCGGCCGAGTTCACCGACACGGTGAGGTTCAGGGTTCGCCGGCCCGAGGCACCGCGGATGGAGACGTTCATCTCCGCAATAGACGGTTCGTGTCAGTACTACGGCATCCTGTATCCGAAGGACTACGACCGTTCCCGTCGGTACGGTTTGATTCTTTCCTTGCATGGCGCAGGTTGTGAAGCCAGCGGCCAAGTTGAAGCCTACAGGCCAAAAGACTGGGCGTTTGTTGTTGCCCCCACGAACCGCCGTCCCTACGGATTTGACTGGCAGGATTGGGGAAGGCTTGATGCGCTTGAAGTTCTTGACCTTTGCCTGGGCAAGCTGCCGATTGACCCAGAGCGCGTTCTTCTTACCGGTCATTCAATGGGTGGGCATGGCACGTGGCATGTGGGGCTTGCGCATCCGGACCGGTTCGCGGCACTGGCTCCATGTGCGGGCTGGCCAAGTTTTCAGCTCTACATTCCTTGGTTTCTGCAGCGGAGCGAGACTTTTGCTGAGCCGGACCAGCTTGCAGTCCGTGACCGGGCACTCGCTCCCGACAATGTGCCGGCTTTGCTTCCCAATGCGCTGAACCTACCAGTGTTTATTCTGCACGGCGCGGACGACGACAACGTGCCGACATTTCACGGTCGCAGCTTCGCCGGCTGGCTTAGCGAACTCAGATACGATTATCAGTACAAGGAAGTTCCGAATCGCAGCCACTGGTGGCAGTATGAGGCTGAGTCACTGAGCGTCATTGATGACGCTGACCTTATGGCCTTTTTGGCCGAACAGCGTCGCAATCCGGGACCGCGGCACATCCGGTTCCGTACCGCAGATCTAGGCCAGTCGAACCGTGCCTACTGGATGACAATCGAACGAGTACGCACCGTCGGCCGGATGGCTGAGATAGAGGCTTGGGCCGAGGATACGCTTGTGCGAGTCCGGACAAGAAACATTGCTCAGTTGTCGCTTGATCTTGACGAGCGGCTGTTCTTTCGTACGACCGCCGCGATTGAGATTGACGGTCAGAATCTCGGCAAGGTCAAAGCTCTACCTGCCCACATCGTCGCACACCGGGACAAGGGGCAGTGGAGACTCGGGCCGGCGCGCGCGGCAGGGCGGCGCAAGGTTCCTGGACTCTACGGTCCAGCAAAACAGGCGATGTTCAGGCCGTTCGTTATCGCCTATGGCACACAAGACCCTGCTTTGACAAATTTTCTTGGCCATGCCGCGGCCCAGGAGGCGATGCGCTGGTGGCAGCGTGCCAACGGCCTAGCCGAGGTCATTCCCGATACTGAGGTAACACGTGAACACGTTGAGCAGTACAACATCGTCCTGTACGGCGGCCCGGGTGAGAACAGCTACACGCGTCGCATCAGCCCAGGTCTGCCCATCCGGGTAAGCGAAGGCCAGATGTTTCTGGATGACCGGAAACTCGGTTCCAGTCTTGCTTGCCTTTTTGTGTTTCCGAACCCAGACAATCCTGATCGGCTGGTCCTGGTTCGGATGGGCACAGACCCGGCAAGTACCAGGCTTTCGATGTTCTGGGGCTTAGTGTATTCAGGTGCCGGCGTACCTGACTTTATGGTCTGGGATACAGGAGTCCGGCGACTGGGCTGGGCCGGGGTAAGAGCTGCTGGTTTCTTTGATCCTTTCTGGCGTCTAGACCCGGTCTCAACCTGGATTCAGGAGTAGTCGATGTCGTCGGTAGTGCTTGCGGCACCGGCTAAGGTGAACCTTGGGTTGTGGGTTGGGTCGAGGAGGCCTGACGGCTATCACGAAATCGTCACCATCGTCGTGCCGCTGGAGTTTGGGGATAAGGTATCAATGACGCGGGCTGCCAAGGGTATAACCGTGACGACCGATTCGCCGGCGGTGCCGAATGGGCCGGCCAATCTTGCATATCAGGCTGCTGAGCGTTTTCTTGCTGCAGCCCATGTCAGCGCCGGGTGCCGCATTCGCATAAAGAAGCGTATTCCGGTCGGGTCGGGGCTGGGCGGCGGTTCTTCTGATGCCGCAACCGTGCTTCGCGGCATGAATCGGCTGTTCGGCCGACCACTAACCCCAGCCCAGCTCATGGCGATTGCCCGGAAAGTGGGCTCTGACGTACCGGCGCTGTTGTTTGGCCGGGCCTGTGTTGCTCGTGGTCGAGGTGAACGTCTGCGACGGATTGGTCTGCCGCGGCTCAACGTTATTCTTTGCCCTACAGGATACGCTGTGCAGACCGCCTGGGCGTATGCTGAACTTGACCGGTGGCGTGCCAGCATGGTCTCACGCGGCCGGGCCGAGGCAGCCAGCCGCGTGGGCGGCCAAGTTTTGCCGGATTTGACAGGGCCGGGGAATTGGCCTAAGATACTCGCCGCAAGATTGAGGCGAGGAGAACTGGAGCAGGCAGCCCGCCTGATGCGGAATAGCTTCGAGTCCGTTGTGTTCCGCCATCACCCTGACCTCGCAAAGGTGAAGCGGCTGCTGTATGAGAACGGCTGCTTTGCGGCGGGACTCTCCGGTTCCGGCAGTACGGTCTATGGCCTGATGGAGAAGGCCGTGCAGGACCCGATGGCCGCCCTGAAACGGCAAGGTCTTTCCTGCATTAGAACCAGTTCCATTCAGGCAAAGCATGAGTTGAAGTCTGACCGATGAGAACCATCGGTCAGAGGTTGAGAGTATAGGTCTGACTTGTTTCACCGGGGCTTGATTTTGGGGCGTCGTCTAATGGCTAGGACCCAGGATTTTGGATCCTGTTGTGGAGGTTCGAATCCTCCCGCCCCAGGGTAATAGGATAAAGGCGGAAAGCGAGGCTGTATGGAGCCACAACTGAAGGTGTTTTGTGGCCGGTCCAACCGGCCGCTGGCAGAGAAAATCTGCCGCCGGCTCGATATACCGCTCGGCGCGGCCGAGGTGCGCGACTTCGCTGACGGCGAAATCCGAATCAACATCTGCGAGAGCGTGCGGGGCTCGGATGTCTTCGTCATCCAGTCGACTCACCCGCCAGCCGAGCATCTGCTCGAACTGCTCCTGATGCTTGACGCGCTCAAACGGGCCTCAGCCGAACGAGTTACCGCGGTCATACCCTACTTCGGCTATGCCCGACAGGACCGAAAGGATGAACCGCGTGTGCCGCTGTCGGCCAAGCTTATTGCTAATCTCATTGTCCGTGCCGGCGCCGACCGCATACTGACCATGGAACTCCATGCCGAGCAGATTCAGGGTTTCTTCGATATCCCGGTGGACCATCTCTACTCCGTGCCCATTTTTATTGACTACTTTGCCCGGACCGACAAAGAGAATCTCGTTGTTGTTGCGCCGGATGCAGGTCGGGCCAATCGGGCCCGGGGCTTTGCCCGGCGGCTTGGCACCGACATCCCGATCGCAATCATTGATAAGCGACGGGCTGCGCCGAACGAAGCTGAGGTGATGAACTTGGTTGGTCAGGTCGCAGGACTCCACGCACTTATCTACGACGACATGATTGACACCGGTAATACACTAGTCGGTGCAGCCGATGCGCTTATCCATCACGGTGCGAGGACAGTAATGGCGGTGGCGACCCACGGAGTGCTTTCCGGTACCGCGGTTAGCCGCATTGCCGAATCCCGGATCAGCCAGGTCATTATCACCGATACGATTGAACTCAGGCCCGAACAGCAGAACAAGAAGCTCGAAGTACTTTCAGTCGCACCGTTGCTGGCCGAAGCAATTCTGCGTATCCATCGCGGTGATTCGGTCAGCTCGCTGTTTGTCTAAACTAAGTGAGGTAACATGGCATACGTAATTAAAGCGAGTCCGAGAAGTGAGACCGGTAAGGGCCCGGTGCGCCGGCTGCGCCGGAACGGGTCGGTGCCGGCAGTGATGTACGGTCACGGTGACCCTTCGACCCTCTTGACTCTCAACTCCCACGACTTCAACCGGCTGCTTGAGAATCTACGCGGGCACAGCCCGGTCGTTGAGCTTGACGTTGACGGTCGTTCCGAGCGGTGCGTCATCAAGACAATCCAGCGTAATCCGATTGATGGCTCATTGCTGCATGTTGACTTTCAGAAGGTTCACCCGACCGAGAAGATAACCATCAATGTGCCGGTGATTGTACGCGGTACGGCCGAGGGCGTGAAGTCGGGCGGCATGCTCGACCACCTGTTGCGCGAGATTCCAGTCCGTGCGACAATTGACCGGATTCCTGAGCACTTTGACATTGATGTGACCCGGCTGGGCTTGGGGCAGAGCGTGCACGTTTCCGACCTTGCGGCCGAGGGCCTGGAGTTCGACGTTCCGCTTGACACCGCAGTTGTGACTGTGCTTGTGCCACGCAAGCTGGCTGCAGCTCAGATTGAGGCCGAGGCCGCGGCAGCAGCCGCACCGGCCGAGGGCGCGGCAGTGGCTGAGGAATCCAAAGAGCCGGAAGTAATCAAGCAGAAGGTCAAGGAAGAGGAGCCGGCTGAGGAAGCGAAGGAAGGCAAGAAACCGGAAAAGACCGAGAAGAAAGAGAAGAAGTAACAACCTTGGGTTTTGAATCGCCGGAGTCCGGCCGGAGACTGGAAAGTGGAGTGAGCGCGTGACTGTGTTCGGTCTAGGCAACCCCACTGACCGTTATGCTGGTACCCGCCACAACATCGGGTTCATGGTGCTGACGACTTTGGCGCGACGTGTCCGCGCTCGATTCCGTCACCTTCCGGGCAAATCCATTGCCCGCAAGGAGTTTGGTGGCGAGCGGCTGGTACTAGTCAAGCCGCTTCTCTATATGAATGAATCCGGCGTTGTGGTGCGTGAGCACCTAAGCCAGGAGCCGGACCGGTTCCTGGTTGTTTGCGACGACTTGGCCCTGCCGTTTGGCCGGTTGCGGCTGCGTGCCCGTGGGTCGGACGGTGGGCACAAAGGTCTGGCTTCGGTAATCTACCATCTTGGGACACAGGATTTTCCACGATTGCGTATTGGTATCGGTGCACCTGGTGCGGACCAGGACGGAACCGAATACGTGCTTGCGCCGTTCTCCGCTGAAGAAACCGAACTCTTGCCCGAGATTTTGGGCCGGGCTGCTGACTGTTGCCTTGCGGTCCTTACCCAGGGTCTTGAGGCGGCGATGAACCGCTACAATCCGGATACTACTAGACAATTGAACGCCAGACCAGAGACCACCACCACCAGACTGGGAGAGTTCAGAGTGCAAGGTCCAAAGACCAAAGTCATGTCATGAAGGTCGGCATCGTCGGGTTGCCCAACGCGGGTAAGTCGTCGCTTTTCAACTTGTTGACCAATGCCCAGGCAAGGGTTGACTGTTACCCGTTTACTACGATTGAGAAGAATGTCGGTGTTGTGTCGGTGCCGGACGAACGGCTCGAGGCTATTGGCCAGCTTACCCGGCCGGAGAAACTTACGCCAGCGCACATTGACTTTGTGGACATTGCCGGTCTTGTCAAAGGAGCAAGCAAAGGCGAGGGGCTAGGAAACAAGTTCCTGGCTCACATCCGCGAAGCCCATCTCATCCTTCATCTCGTGCGCAACTTTCCTTCGACCAACGTTCTGCACGTATTCGACGCCGTTGACCCAGACCGGGACGCCGCAGTCGTCGAGACCGAGCTTGCGCTTGCCGACCTTGCGGTTGTTGACAGGAAACTGGAGCACGTGCGCAAGGAGCCGAAGTCGGCGGAACATGACCACCTGCTTTCCGCGCTGGAAAAACTCAGCGCCGCACTGGCGCAGGGTTTCTTCTTACCCGAGTTGTCGGTAGACGAGCGGTCTGCGGTCCGGCCACTGCATCTGTTTGTGACTAAGCCGACGTTGTACGCGGTCAACTGCTCTGATTCCGAGCCGGCTGACCCTGGCAGGTTCCCCTGGCTCGCAGCCCGGAACGCACTGCTCATTTCGTGTGCGCTTGAGCAGGCGATGAAGGACTTCAACGAACAAGAGAAGGTCGAAATGCGAATCAGTCTCGGCCTTGCTGCCGAAGGACCGGCCGCGCTGGTTGTCCGCGGCTTTGCCATACTGGACCTTATTCGTTTCTACACGGTCAAGGGTGACGAGTCCCGAGCCTGGGCCGCGCCGCGTGGTATCACTGCGCTTGAGGCTGCGAGCATGATTCATTCCGAGATTGGAGCCGGTTTCATCAAGGCTGAGGTGGCAACGTACTCAGACCTGGTTGCGGCCGGTAGTTTTCAGGCCTGCCGGGATGCCGGCAAAGTCAAGGTCGAAGGCAAGAACTACGTCGTGCAGGACGGCGACGTCCTGCATATTAGATTCAGAACCTAGTAACAGGAGGACACTTGGAACACTACGAAGTAGCAATGCTTCTGAGTCCAGACTTCTCGGACAAGGACGTCGAGAGATTTGCCCAAGAAACCAAGGAGATGCTCTCAAAGTTCGGCGCGACGGACATTGGCGAGGAGAAGATCGAACGCCGGGCTTTCGCCTACCCGGTTAAGAAGCACAACGAGGGCTTCTACGTTTTTATCGGCTTCAATGGTCCACCCAGCCTGCCCGGCGAGGTGCGGACTGAACTCCGGCACCGAGAAGGACTCTTGCGTCTGGCGTTCATCCGCAAACCTGAAACACCGGCAGAACCTGAGTTGTCGGTCGAACCTGAGCCTACCGCCGAGCCGCAAACAGAACCTGCAGCCGAAGCACCGCCCGCGCCGGTGGATGAATTGCAGCCGGAGGTGAAAAATGACTGAGCAGAATAACGACGCCAGAACGCGCACTTCGGCTCAGCTTCGACTGGGCTCGCTGAACGTGGTGCTGCTCATAGGACGGGTCACGATGGACCCGGACCTGCGCTATACGCCCAAAGGCACACCGGTCATCAGTTTCCGGATTGCGGTAAACCGCCGGTACAAGGACCAGGCGACGGACGAGTGGAAAGACCAGACCGGTTTCTTCTCAGTGAACGCCTGGGGGCAACTCGCCGAGCGGCTTGGGGAAACAATGAAACGCGGCTCGGCGGTGCTCATCGAAGGTGAGCTGAGAAGCCGGACGTACGACACGAAAGCAGGCGAAAAGCGGAGCGTAGTTGAAATCTACGCCCGCCGGGTTCAAGTCCTCGACCGGAGTCCGGCCGAGCCAGGTGCGGTGCCAACAGAGCCCCAGCCACCTGATGAGGAATTTGAACCTCAGACCGACCAGCTCGACGACATACCGTTCTAGCGAAGCGTCAGGGACTCGACGCCTGAGGAGCGGTCCTTAGCACAGAGGGATTTGGCAGGACTTGAGTTCCGTGTTCTGGCTGCGGGCTTTTCTGACTATTGTCCTTCTGGCGTTCCTTCTCTGGATACTGGCGGCACACCTTTCAGATCTTCGTAGTGCCACACGTAGGGTAAGGGGAACCACACCCGTACCGGCTGCTCATAGTTGTTGGCCGGCGTGAAGCGTGCTTTCATCGCTGCATCCAGCGCGGCAGAATCAGCTTCCTTGTAGCCTGATGATTCTACAACCCTGGCCGCGAGTACTGAGCCGTCGTAATCCACCAGTGCTTCGACCGTTGCCTGGCCGCTGAAGGCGAACTTGAGCAGCTCATCCGGATAACCAGCCGGAGGCGCGGCGATTGGTTCCGGCGGTCTGGTCACGCGGTAGAAGGAACCGAGATGTTTGAAATCAGCCAACAGCGGCACGACGTAGTCTGCCCAGTAACGGAGCATCGAGGTGCAGTTGAAACGAAGCACTACCTCCTGGCCTTGTACCAGGACAGTACCAGAATCTGGTGCCTGACCGACGACGAAGAACTGAGCCGAGTCAGACGAATCGGTGTATACCTGCTCGAACTTCACCTCGACGCCGATTTTGCGCAAAACCTTGCTGGCCGAGTATACATCTTGGCCGACACACCAAGGCATCCTCGGCGCTTCTGCATCTTGACCAGACCCGGAAGCGACGAGGAGTAGATTCAACATTGCGCCAATGACAACTAACCTGTTCATACCTCAGACTAGGAGTCGGCGGCCCGGTTGTCAAGCCTGTCAAGCAAGGCCTCGAGCGCCGGGTGTCTGACGCCCGATATTCGGGTTTGATCTTGGAGTGCCAAGGCCTGTCTGCGCTTTCGAGGCGGTGGCAAACTGCCGCACTCCGCGATCTGATCTCGTTGCGGTTGTGGTGAGACTTAGTTGGCCGCGTGCTTGACTGGCCCGACTGTGCTTCTAGAATTCAAGTGTGCCGGTGCGTTGCGGGTGGTTTCAATCGAACAACCCGCAGCGGCTAGACATTGCAGGCCGAAGTGGCGGAACTGGCAGACGCAGTGGACTCAAAATCCACCGTTCAGCAATGGACTTGTGGGTTCGACTCCCACCTTCGGCACTACCTGCCGACCAAGCACCAAGACACGAAGGTCATCAAGTCCAAGAGCAGATAGTATTGCGAGTCGGAGCCAACCGCAGTCGGCTGCAGGCTGTTGGTGGCTAGGCTAGCTTGCCAAGTTTGATTTCAGTTACGGTCAGGAATCTTAGCTGCCAGTTCGGCCGGACATAGGCCACGCGGTCAACAAGGAAACTACCTGATTTCACTCTGGTTCTGATGCGGTTGTATATCCGCAGGGTCTCTTCCGGACCAGGTGTGCCGTCGGTGATGCTGATATGGGGAATGAAGTCCTCAGTATGGGGCAGGTCGGTATTGAACAACCCAGTTGCGTGCAGGGTATTGCGTAAGGCAATAATCCGGTCAGCAGGCTGAACCTCAAACCAGATGCACGGATAGGGCAAGAAGTTCCGAATTGGACCATACCTGACTTCGAACGGATCGAACTCAACCAGAATCTGCCGCACCTGCTCAAGTGCGGTCCTGTCTGGGTCCTGTCGGAACGGCTGGGCCACGGTGATGTGTGGGGGGATGCGCTGCGCTGATAACGAGTCGTACTTGCGACGCAGCCGCCCGATTCTTTGTCTCACCGGATCCGGCGGCAGGATAACAAGCGAACCGGGAAGATACGGTATCTCCCAGCCTTCTGGTTTGCGCGTCGCCGGAACAACTTCTTTGGTCGCCTGGGCGCCGGTATTCATCTACGGCCTACTTCAGGCCACGGAACACCGGGAACGTGGACATCACCGGCCGGTGATCAGACACCACCGCTTCGTATCGGCTTACTTCGTCATCCAGTCGCAGGGTTTGAGTTATGCCGCCTAGGTATTCCGCGAGCGCGTCAGTTGTCACCATTATGTGATCAATGAGCAATCCGGTGTAGATGTAGGACCCGTACCTGGTATTTCCGGCCAGTGACATGGTCAGGAAACGGTAGTTGGTCGAGTCGTCAAGGAAACGCTGGAATATGTTCCATTGCGGCGGGTCTTCAAGAAGGTCATTCCAGTCTCCGGCGACCACGAAGTCGAGTTCAGGACCTTGGGCCAGGGCCTGGTCAATGTAGTCCTTGAGCAGCCGGCACGTGGCCCGGCGCAGAGCCTGGTCGCTGGAAGAGCCGCCGGCCTTTAGGTGCAACACGATGAGCCGAAAATCAAATGTCTTGCCATTGTAACTCGCCGTCACAGTCATCTCCAGCGGTGGTCTTGTGACCGAATCGTTGCCCCAGAACAATTGGCGCACGCCTGTTAGCGTGACCACTGATGTTTTGTAAACAACCCCGGTCTTCTGGTAGAAGGAGCCGTAGTCGTCCCTTGAGTATAAACCGGCATATCCTGTGAGTCCGGACAGGAGCCGGTGAAAGGCAAGTGTATCGGCAATCTCCTGAAGGGCATAGATGTCGAGGTCGAGTCGCGCCATCAGCGCTCTTACACGGTTTACAGTAGAATCGTCCAGTTTCGGAAAGTTCTCGATGTTCCAGGTGGCGATTTCCAGGGTTGTATCGGTTCCCCGGGGCAGGACAAGACTGTCGAAGTCCACCCAGAACGTCCGGTACGCACTCGAGGAGCGTGCACCCGAGTCGTCAACTGCCTGGATGTGGAACTCGTGCTGGCCCAGAGACAGTTTTCTGATAGTAAGTACCGTGTCTTCAGTCCAGTTCTTGGCTGCAGAGTCGTCGAGCGCGTACCAGAATCCGGTGACGGTTCCATCCAGGTCTTTGCCTGCCCAGGCAAAGACGGCGCTGTCGGTTGCAATCGTGCCGCTCGGGCCTTTGGTGATGACCACAGTCGGCGGAATATTGTGTTTCTGCGGGCCGGACTCACACCCGGCCAGCAGAAGCCAGCCTAGAGCAAGGGTGGCGAACGCCCGGTGCGATTCCGGCTTTACAATCGGTAACGTACTTTCCTGCAAATCACTATCCCAGCGGATAGCAAGAGCTGGGTAGCTTGGCGTACCGGCTCTTGCATCCTCTAATGTCGCTCCTTGTTACCGAGCGACGACAAACTTTCTGACCGCGCGCAACGTTCCGGTTTCCAGCCGGCAGTAGTAAACTCCACGGCCGACCAGACGACCTGACTCGTCCCTACCGTCCCAGACAACCAGGCGCTGGCCAGCGGGCAGGACACCTGATTCTAGTTTTCTCATCAGCACGCCTTCGGCAGAGTAAACCGCAAGTTCTGCCTGGACCGAACTCGTCAGCGCGTAGCGCACGAGTGCAGACCCTCTGACTGGATTCGGCTGAACATCGTACAGGCCGGACCACGCCACCGCGCCCGGCGATTCGCGGACGCCTGAAGCCGAATATACGCGCACTGTGTCGGTCAAAATGTTGTTCTCAGGAATCATTTCCTTCCGGCCGCTGACCGTGCAGCGTACCTGGAAAGTACCTACCTGAGTCACGTTCCAGTCACGCAAGGTCGCGGTTTTGATGTTGCCCGGCTGGAGCGCGACATTGACGCTTTCTTCGTAGAAGGTCCCGATGCACAGTTTTACCTTGGCCATGTCAGCCCAATTGCCCAGATTCTGCACCACGACCTTTGGTACGACGACCGCACCGGAGTCAACGCTGTCCGGAGGCGCGATTATCTCTGTCACCGCAAGGTCATAGACATATACCGTCACCGTGCCCGTTATCCGGTTGTTGCTCTTGATGTCGTCGCCATCCAGCTCGGTCGAGCAACTTACGGCAGCCGGTCCGCGCAGAAGCGGAGTCCAGGCTGGAAACTCGACGTACCGGGCCGTGTTCGGTGCGTGTCCGGTAACTGTTGCCGTCTGGTTGTAAACACTGCCGATCTTCATCCGGACCGGGTAGTTCTCGGTGTAGGTGCCATAGTTATAGACTGAGCATGCTGGTACCACAGTCGCCGCCGAATCCACACCGCCTAGTGGCGCAAGCAGCACCTTAACTCCGACGTCGTGGTCAATCGGGTTGGGCAGCCACTGTAGAATCACGTTCCTGATTGCCGTCTCGTTGAATCCCTCGGCGATGTAGCGGATTATGCCATTGGCGTCAACTACGTAGTTCAGAGGGATGTACCCGTTCTGGCGGTACACCGCCCAAGTGCTCATGTTATCCCGCCAGTGAAGATAGGTGTACAAGCGGGCGTAGTTCTTGACTATCTCCATGTTCTCATTGAGATTGACCGCCAGGCCGGCAAACCCATTGTCGCCGTAGTCATCGAACATCGCCTGTACTCGCGGTAACTCCGCGAGACAGGACCCTCAAGTGCTTTGCCAGAAAAATATGAGGACGACCTTGCCGCGCAGTTCGGAAAAGGAATGGTTCACCCAGGCTGTATCCGGCAGGGTGAAGTCTGGCGCGGCATCACCGACGCGCAGCACTGCCTGCGCAGTGGCAGGCAGCAGTGCCGCAAGAGTGAGTGCGGCCACGGACACATGCTTACGCATAGACACCTTCTTTGTTTAGTGCTTACCGCTGGCAACATTCTATCCTGCCGGTCCGATACGTCAAGGCAGCGCGTTGCCTCACCAAAAATGTACTCGAAGCTACCCCGTTGCCTCACGTAAGAAAAGTACTCGAAACAGGAGGCAT
>JBDRUN010000080.1 GCA_039801365.1 candidate division WOR-3 bacterium | reverse complement strand
CTGTGGACAATCGGTTGTATGGTATCGTTGGCGGAGCCGATCTGTCAACGCCAGATTCTATCTAGTCAGGGCTGAACCGCAACGTACAGCGCGGTCGAGCCGCGCACGACGCGCACCAGAACTGGCCGTTCGGATTTGGTCAGCTTAGCTGCCAGCAGACCGAAGGCTCGCTTGTCCCTGACCGGAACAAGGTTAATCTCAACGATGACATCGCCCTCCAGAAGCCCGGCATTGTCTCCGGCACTGGCTGGCTCAATTGCCTGGATGACAACACCGTTGTCAACACGGGTTCGCAACCGGGTCAGGTCATCAATGTCGCGGACCACCAGACCGAGCCAGTTTCTTGCCTGCGGCGCCCGCTGCGGTCCGGCTGCGGCGACCGGCCAAGCAGCAAGCACAGCTTCGGTCTCGAACCTACGGTCTGATCGCTGGACAAGGATCCTGACCGTGTCCTGGGGTTTGTGGCTGGCAAGTTCGTCCTGCAACCATCGAACGTCGGGTACAGTCTGACCGTTAAGTCCAACCACCAAGTCGCCTGGCCTCAGCCCGCACCTAGCTGCTGGGCTTTGCGGAGCAACCGCGGCCACCAGCGCACCGGACTTGTCAACAAGTCTCAGTGCTGCACGGATGCCCTCAGTTACAGGCTGGGTGTTGATGCCAAGATAGCCACGGATCACGACGCCATGTCTAACGAGTTGGCCGGCGACATCGCGTGCCAGGTTAGCAGGTATAGCAAAACCGATGCCTGAGAATCCGCGTTGGTCAGACTTCCTGGTAAAGCTCGATACCCCGACTACCCGGCCGTCCATGTCAATAAGCGGTCCGCCCGAATTTCCTGGATTGATCAGTGCGTCAGTCTGGATAAAGTCTTGAAAATCAGGCCCCGAAGCCTTGGACAGCCCCCAGCGCTCAAGTCCGCTGACAACCCCGGCCGTCACTGAACCAGCAAGCCCGTAGGGGTTGCCAACCGCAGCAACCCACTGGCCGATCACAAGACTGTCTGAGTCGGCAAACTCGACCGCGACCATCGACCGGTCGGCTTCGAGCTTGAGCACCGCTAGATCAGTGACAGGGTCCCGGCCCACAACTCGGACCTCAGGACCCGAGCATACTGTGCCGTCAGAAAACCGGACCTCGACCTCTTCGTAATCAGCAATCACATGATTGCAGGTCAGAACATAGCCGTGCTCGTCGAACACAAACCCTGAACCCAACGATCGGACCTGAACAAGCTCAGGCTCGGCAGAACCAGGCCTGACCCTACGTTCCAGCCGGTCAACGTTGATACTCACCACCGCGGGCATGACCCGAGCCACCGCCCGACCGACCGCATCCGGGCCAGCGCCGACAACCGCCAGCAAGAACAGCCCCATGGCCAAGAGTCCTCCTCGGTTCAGCCGCCTCTTGCGGCCGCCCGACCTAGCCGATACCCCTCTTCAAGACATCTGACATTGACCGGGATCAGCTTTGGCTTGCTCTCAAACTCGCGCCGAGCCTGATTCACGACTTCCTCGAATGGCACAAGACCAGTGGCACCGACGTAGGCACCGAGCATCACCATGTTCGTTGCCTTGCCGGTGCCAGCCTCAATCGCAATCTGGTTTGCGGGCACTTTGACCACCACAAGGTCGGTCCGGCCTGGGTCCACTGGTATAAGGGACCTATTGACGATGAGGAAACCACCCGGCCGCAGCATCGGCCCAAACTTGTCGAGGGACGGCCGATTGAGCACCACCGCATCACGGGGATGGACTACAATCGGCGAAGCGATCGGCTCGTCGCCAATGATGACGGTGCAGTTAGCAGTTCCGCCTCTCATTTCCGGCCCATAGGAAGGCAGCCACACTACTTCCCGGCCCAGCTCCATCCCAACCTCGGCCAGTAACTTGCCGGCCAGCATCACTCCCTGCCCGCCAAATCCGGCAAATACGGTTTCAACCTGCATGGCTAGCTTCCCCATGATTCCGGGCTGCTGGCTCCCTGACTGGTGCTGCTGACGGCCGCCGCGGTTCATCCGTAGCCAGTGCTTGAGAATTGGAACCTACCTCCTCTGGCGTCTTGAAGTTCTTTACCGGATAGTACGGCATCATATTCTCTTCCAGCCACTTACAGGCCTTCAATGGCGAAAGTCCCCAGTTAGTCGGACAAGTGGACAGGCACTCTACAAAGCTGAAACACCGATTCTCAGCCTGATACTTGAATGCCTGCTTAATCGCACGCTTTGCCCTTGCAATGTACTTGGGATGATGGACCGCAACGCGTTCAATGAACCCAGGGGTGCGCAGGCTAGCAAGTAGTTCGCACATCCGTATCGGATACCCAACTAGGTTGACATCCCTTCCGGCCGGGCTTGTGGTTGTGACCTGCCCCGGCATCGTGGTCGGCGCCATTTGACCGCCGGTCATACCGTAGATTGCGTTGTTCACGAACACCACGGTAAACTTCTCTCCGCGGTTTGCAGCGTGAACTATCTCGGCCATGCCAATTGATGCCAGGTCACCGTCGCCCTGGTAGGTGAAAACGATGAGGTCAGGCCGGCCACGCTTGATTCCAGTCGCAACCGCAGGTGCCCGGCCATGAGCCGCCTCCTGGAAGTCAAAGTTGAAATAGTTAAACGCCAACACTGAGCAGCCAACTGGTGCAATTCCAACCGTCCGCTCGCGCAGACCGAGTTCGTCAATTGCCTCGGCAATTAGCCGATGAATGACACCGTGTGTGCACCCTGGGCAATAGTGTGTAGCTACATTGGCCAAGGATTCCGGCCGTCTGAAAACCGTCTTCATTGTCTTGTCCTTGCTGTGAATTGGATACTAGTCACGCTCACTTCCTCTCAAGATGCAACTTCACCGCTTCGACCACTTCGTCCGGACTCGGCACCATGCCACCGGTCCGGCCGTAGAAATAGACCGGTTTGGTTCGCCCCATCGCCAGCCTCACGTCCTCAAGCATCTGGCCCATACTCATCTCGACCGACATCACCCACTCGGCCCGCTGACCGAGTTCATACACCTTCTCTTCGGGAAAGGGAAACAGCGAAATCGGGCGGAGCAGGGCCGCTTCAATACCCTGTTCGGCAAGTTTCTGAATAGCGGTCTTGCAGATCCGAGCCGTGGTACCATAGGCTACAAGCAGAACCCGGTATGGCCGATCGGTCCAGAACTCTTCGTACCGCACCTCTTCGCGTTTCATTTTCTCATACTTTTGTGCCATCCTGATGTTGAGCTGTTCTTCCTTCGCCGGGTCGAGATACAGCGAATTCACGACATTTGGCTTGCGGCCCTTGCACCCGGTCGTGGCCCAGTCTTTGGACGGCAGCGGTGGAAACTCATACCTGCGGAACTCCACCGGCTCCATCATCTGACCAATCATACCATCACCCACTACGATGACTGGATTCCTATACCGGTCCGCCCGATCAAATGCCAGCGGCATCAGGTCCACAGCTTCCTGCACCGAGCTCGGACCGTACACAAGACATCGGTAATCACCGTGCCCGCCGCCCTTGGTTGCCTGAAGATAGTCGCACTGGGACGGCAGAATTCCACCCAGGCCCGGGCCACACCGCACGATGTTCACCACAACCGCGGGCAATTCTGCCGCGGCGATGTATGAGAGCCCCTCCTGCATCAAACTGATGCCCGGACTTGAGGAAGTCGTCCAGACTCGAACTCCGGCACCAGCCGCACCATACAACATGTTTGCGACCGCAACTTCGCTCTCGGCCTGCAAGAAACTGCCGCCGACCTCGGGCATCCGCCACGAAAGATACTCGGCCACCTCGCTTTGTGGTGTAATCGGATAGCAGAAATAGCACAGCCCACCGGCCCGGATTGCGGACTCGGCGATCGCCTCATTACCCTTCATCAACACCTTCGCCATCGTCCTACTCCTTTGTTGCCAGTTCCTCGACGGCAATCTCGATTGCACAGTCCGGGCACATCATACCGCAGAACCTGCACGCGATGCACGCATCCTGGTTCACAACCCGGGCGTAGAAATATCCCTTGTCATTGATGTCCTCCGACATCGCAAGCACATGCTTTGGGCACACGTTTACGCAGAGCTCACATCCCTTGCATCGGTTCCTGTCAATCGTCACGACCGCGCTGTTATTGGCCATATGTCTCCTACACCTGCTTCACTCAAAAACTGACACCGATACGCACCGACGCCGGACCGGCCTTCGCTACTCATCTGTTCCCTTCTCAACAGCAGGAAGTTGCTTATTGCCGTCTGTTGTTTACCCGGACGCATGGTGTCTCCCGATCGTCATTTCCGATTCGCCCCACCCTCTTCCCACGGCTTGAGCAACAACCGCGACAGCACCAAGACCGGATAGCCGCAGCCGGCCGCATCAAAGCTACCTAGCATCCTCTCTTCGACCGTCACGAATGAGATGCCGATTCCACTACCCTGTTCAACCGCACGGGCAAGCTCGATACCCTCCTGAATTGTCGCCGTGGTTGTCTCATCAATCAGGTGCGAATTCACCACAGTTGCGGTGACCGGTACACCGGACACTCGACCGATTTCCGCAATCAGCCGTGTCGTTTTCTCCGCTGTGTCGGTGAACGGTCGTCGCGAGTTTACAACGAACAGATTCGAGTAGTCGGTCTCTGTCACCGACGTAGCCATGCCGGCGAGGATTCGCGCGCCTACCGGATCACCGCCCACATCCAGCACAACGAAGCCGCCTGATTCCTCGACCGCGCCCTTGACCTCAGGCGGAACGACCGGCGTATCGGCACGTAACAACGGCTCAGCAGGAACAAGTACCTCTACCCCGTGCGCGCGCAGCACGTCCCGTACTTCACGACTGCGGAAATAGAGATTAACGATATCGAGGTCAGCCAACCTGACGCGATGCCCCACAGCAGCCAGGGCAAGAGCAAAATTCACCGCCACCTCGGTCTTACCAGACCCATACCCGCCGCAGAATACCGTCACGCGCGATAGTTGGGCGAGCAACCGCTCGGCCCCGATCCAAAAAATCCGCGCCCGGCCCGTCTCGCCGCTTGCGATCACACCAGTAATTCTCGTCATCGGGACAGTGAATATACCTCCTGAATTCGCAGAGTCAACTTGACCCGGTTACAACCTGAGCACCGCCGCGGCCCAGGTGAATCCGGTACCGAACGCGGTCAGGAGCACGATGTCACCCTCTCCTATTCGACCCTCCTTGCGGGCCTCGTCCAGCGCAACCGGGATCGTGGCAGCAGACATGTTGCCATACTTGTACAGAATGTTGTACATCCTTTCGCTCGGGATACCGGTGCGTTCTCGGGTCGCATCCATTATGCGGATATTAGCCTGATGCGGAATCAATAACCTAACGTCGTCCCGGCTAATTCCAGCGTCGGCAAGCGCGCGCAACGCGGCTCCCCCCATTGCCCGGACCGCATGTTTAAAAACCTGATTACCCTCCATGTGCACGGTATGAGCCATTGCCGCAAGGGTCTCCTTGGTGGTTGGCCGTCGTGTGCCTCCTGCTGGTTGGTATAGCAAAGGGGCAAGATTGCCGTCACAGCCCCAGTTCGAGGCCAGAATCCCGGACCGACCATTACCCTTTGTTACGATGGCTGCCCCTGCCCCGTCTCCGAAAAGCACACAAGTTGAACGATCCTGCCAGTTTACAAACTTGGACATCACCTCACCACCTGCAACCCCGACCATCTTCGCACCACCGGTTTCAATCATGTTGGCCCCGACCTCCAGTGCGAACAAGAACCCGGAACACCCGGCACTCACGTCGAAGGCCGGCATTCCGGAAATGCCCAGCCGCCTCTGCACCCAGCAGCCGGTTGCCGGATATATCGTGTCGGGCGTCGAAGTTGCAACCACTATGGCATCCAACTTTGCCGGCTCAGTCCCAGCTTCCTTACATGCCTTCAGCAGCGCATCGGCCACTAGGTCCGAGGTCGCGGTGTTCTCGTCAGCTATACGGCGTTCCCTGATGCCGGTCCGTTCGACAATCCACTCATCCGAAGTGTCAACCATCTTCTCCAGGTCATGATTGGTGAGAACCCGCTCTGGCAAGCTGCGGCCGGTTCCGACGATCCTGATATTTTTCATTATCAAACGGTATGACATATAGCCGCTAAACCGGCAAAGTCAAGGATAGCAGACGCTGAGCAAATAGTCAGAAAGGGTTTAGCCAGAAGAACCCTGTGGCTTTCAGATTCTCTGATGCTCCGGCTTTGCTGCTCTCCGGCCTCCCGGTCTACCTGCAAGACCTATATACGGTCATAGGACTCGCTCAGAAAAGAGCAAGTGCACGTTCAAGCGCGGCACCGGCCTGCTCATTGTGCATACAGCACTCATGTAGCAGTGTCGCCGCCTCGGCACGTATCGCCTCCTTGTCCGGATTGCCACCGACCGATAACGGAAACAGTTTCTTGAGATGCTCAAGATTCAGGTACGATCGAGCGAATTCCCGGGCTGCCTGGCCGAGCTGCTCTGCGGCCCGGACATGGGTTTCTGCCAGCCGCCGACAGAACGAAGCAGCAAACATCTGTAGCTCACAGAAACAGGCAATGTTGTATGCATTACCTTGTGGTTCCATCCAACCCGCACGCAATGCCTCGGCCCACGCCTCAAAGGCTCGGGCACCGTGCCGGAACCCGGGCTCGAAACACGGATGGCGGTCCAGGACAAGTTGGACCGCACGCACCACGGCCTCTCGTTCGGCACTCGACCGGTCCGTTTCAATCGCCGTACCGAAGAATACAGCGCCGAGATGTCGTGGCGCCTGTAGCGCGTTGTACTGCACTGGGTCCTCAGGCCACTCGTCCGGGCCCAAGGCCTGGGCAAGGTCGCGATCGGCCACGCACTGTACGCTACGCAGTGACCGCACCAAATAGCAGTCATTCCGGTATCCGTACACCACGGCGAACTCCGGCGCCGAAGTTGCCCCCCACACGACACAGCACCTTCCCTCGTCGATCTCCTGCCGCACCCGTTCGAACAGGTCTGCGGCCAGCACCTCATCATCGGTTTCCCTGTGATACTCAGCGAGGACGATTTCCGTCTCAAGCCCAATCGCCTCGGTTCCATCCTGAAGCATCGTCCAATGGAATCCGGTCGGCCCACCCGGAGACAACTGCTCATCCAGATTCACTACAAACGCATACCCGCTCATCCCGGCTACATCCACAAAGTCGCACTTCACATCCCGGGTTCTAAACACTGATGTCACCGCACCGACATAACTCACCCGTGACCACGGCGGGATGACCTTACTGGCCACACAGTTCTCACCACACCAATTACGCTCCATGCCTATCGCATCGGTCAACGCGAGCCAAGCCACTGCTCCGGGTCCACCGCTCTGCCCTCCTTGCGTACCTCAAAGTGAAGCGTGTCACTGGCGAAGCCGATTATCTCGCCCCGCGCGACCTTGCTGCCGACTGTGACCTTGATGTCACTTAGCCTGGAATACAGGGAATGCAACCGGTTTCCGTGGTCAACAATCACCATCTTGCCATAGCCCATGAACCGGTCGGCGAAGCTAACCTGACCAGCCTCGGTGGCCTTGACCGGTGCACCGGACGCACAGACAATATCAATGCCAAGGCTGTTCGTCTTTGTAGCGTACACAGGATCAACTCTTACCCCGTAACCTTGCACAATTGTGCCGACCACGGGCCAGGCCAGTCTGCCCTGCCTCAGGTCTGTCCCAGCTTTGACCGGGGGCTTCTCAACCGCGGCGCGCCGATGGAACCGTGGACTGTTCGCGTAGAAGCTCGGACACCCAGCTGCAAGTAGCAACAACCCTTCGACCAGCATACGCGCCGGAACCGAGTACCACCAGCCCCTATCGGCATTCATTAGCGGCGCATTCCGATTCCGTCCGTCCGCCTTCTTGGCAACCTTTATGCTGGCGGCGGCTCACTCTGTCCGAGCATCTGTGTTCATCCGTGATTGCCCGATCCGGGCGATGCGTTCGTTACGGTTCATTCCGAAATTCGGCAACAAGAATGGAGGCGGCGGGAATCGAACCCGCGTCCGGAGAGTTCGGAACCCAAGATCTACATGGTTAGTCAGTCCTTGTTTCTCGCCCGCCCTTTGGCCGGCTGACAGGCGAAGACGGGCCAGTCCCAGAGTCAATCCGACAGGTCCCCTGAGACACAGGACCGGTCTTTATCACCCTATTAGACCCTGAATCCGCGCCGGGTGAAATCGCGGTTCAAGGGACTGCCTCTGTCTTAGGCAGCCAGTGCGTAGCTGTTGTTGGCAGCTGTATTTCCTCCGTCGGGATTATCGAGGCGACAGAGGAACCTCGCCATGCACTCAGGCCCCTCAGCACTCCGTCGAAGCCAATCGCCCCCGACGAAAGGCCTTGCGGCCTGCTTCACTCCAAGTTGTAATTCATTCTAGAACCGGTTGAATCACCTGTCAATGTAGAATCGGTTCTCAACACAGGTTGCTTCCCGCCCTGTGCTGAGCCGTTCCGGGGCTAGTACAACGCCGCCTCAGAGAACCGTGGGCACTCCTATCGCACGACAACGGCTCTATAATGGTGTTGCTCTTGACCTCAGCCTCCGCTCCAAGATCTTGTTAACTCACTATGTACCGACCATGAGTTCCTTGACAGCACAGAACAGACCTGGCAACATGTAACTTCGACCATGACGGATAGAGACGAAGCGCACGACTCACGCCCAGATTTCGAAGCAACGCAGGGAAACCCTCCTGCCCCCAGAACAGACCGACCGGCTCAATATTCACGTACAGACGTTTCCCAGCCTTCATCCGTCCGCAGAGCACCGGACGTCCTGTGTCGTATCGCCGCCCCCTTCCTGGCAGAAATCAGCGTCATCGCACAGCAGCTCGTAAATAAAGGCTGGGCAGAGGCAAACGCCGGCAATTTCTCTTTTCGGGTCTCGGGTGTCCCGGAATTCCCCGGCTCTTACCGCCAATTACCGTATACCCTTACTGAACTTGGTAACTGGGCACTGCTTACGAAAAAAGCCGGCGTCAGAATGGGTGAACTGGCTGACGCCCCTTTGGGCGGACTCTGTCTGGTGCGACTGAACCAAACTGGCAACGCCTACTGCGTGCTCGACGACGAGGTGCCGACAAGCGAACTTCCCAGCCATCTCGCAGCACACTCTGTACTGAACAAGATACGGCCAGAGCACACCCGTCTGTTGCACACTCACCCCACCGCGCTCGTGGCACTCAGCCTCCTCTACCCCGAGCCAGAATCCTTAGTCGCCCTCCTGATCCGAAGCCTAGCTGAGGTACGCCAACTAGCTCACGATATTGTTGCCCTACCCTTCATCGAACCCGGAACCGTAAACCTTGGCAACGCCACCGCTCGGGCGTTCGGACGCGCCTCTGCAGTCATCTGGCCTCGGCACGGCATGATCGCATCGGGCCGAGTTTTGGCTGAGGCGATGGACCTTATTGAGGTATGCGACAAGGCAGCCCAGATTGCACTGCTTGCCCGCGAACCGGCCCGGCGCGAGAGTGGTCGCACGCGCGGCCGTCCCTGCCACTCAGGCAGAGGGAGACCTGCTGCCGACGGCATAGAGACGTTTCTTGATGTACGGGTCCGCGATGCCCTTCTGTCACCTGAGGAGTTCGGCCAGCTGCCTCGGCGACCGATTCACATAGTCCTTGACAATCTGCGCTCAGCATTCAACGTCGGCTCCATCTTCCGACTCGCCGATGCAGTCCGTGCCGCCGAGGTAATCACCTGTGGGTACACTTGCCATCCGCCCCACCACAAGCTCGAACAGGCGGCGCTCGGCAGCACTCAGACGGTTCCGTGGCGCCAGTTCGAAAACGTCGTTACATGCCTGGCCGAACTGCACTCCAAAGGAATTCAGCTGGTCGCGCTTGAGACGGTGGATGGCGCAAGGCTATACCATGAGTTTGAGTTCCAACCACCGGTCGCAATAGTGCTTGGCAACGAAGCTTTGGGCGTGTCTCAGTCCGCCCTCCAGACCTGTGATGCCGTCATTGACATTCCGGTATTCGGTCTAAAGAACTCGATCAACGTTGCGGCCGCAGCTGCGGTCGTGCTCTACGACCTTGTTCGGCGCTACGACTGGCTCCCGGACTAGAGTCGCCATGATGGATGCAAGAACCCCAATGAAAAGCCTGATGGCCCGTCCAAGTCCGATCCCGGGATAGCGCAGACTTGAGTCTGAGTTCGGTTTGCAACCGAACCGAGAAGAAAGTGCTATTTCTGGTTCGACAAGGAGTCCGGCGCATTGTCCGTTGAATTGCCGTCTCAGCAGACCGTTTGACAACTCACTCACCCCGAACCCCCACAAGCTCCAGTCAGAGCGGCTTCACAGACCGTGACAAACAGAGACAACGACCCTTCTCTGCCGTATTTTCTGCGATCGCAACAACGGAATCACACGAGATGCACTTCCGAGCACGGATAGGAGAACCTTTGGGATCCACAGAAGCGCAGCAGAACCTGCAGGATACAACTGCTGACTCCTTAAGCGTAAAACCAGAGGTGCGAACAAACCAGCTACACCCGCGATGGCCGCACAGCTAGCGTGGCCAGGCGAGTTGAGTCCTTCTTTCGATCCGGCTACGGAGCTTGGCCCGGCTCTCGCGTACGCCCGGGCTCCGACGTTCTGCTATCGGCGCGCCAACCCAGAAGTACCGCTCCTTGGCTTCGTTGAACGCGTTGAAAAATCCGAACCCGTTGCCTCGCACATTACCGTAGTCGCCAGGCTCGACGGGCGGGCCGTACCCGGCCCAGACCAGAGCTGAACCGTCACCCTCGATTACATCCATGACATAGCTTGGGAAAACGCGCCCCGGTGCCAGAATTAGGAACGTATCGGACACAGTCGTATCGAACTCAAACTCGTGGTCATCCCACCGATATAGCGAATCGTAGAAATCGTAGCAGCAGTATGCGTCAACCCAGTACCACTGGGCGCCGTCTGCGCGACGCCAAGTTATGACCAAGGTGGACTCTAGGTCTAGAATGTAGCTGTCACTTGGCGGATAGGTAAGTCGGAAGTTGCCGGGCATCACGACCCGTGCAAACGCCGTTCCCCAGTAGTGGTCAACCTCAAGTTTGTAACGTTTTGATACCTGAAAATAGTTCTCGTCACCGTAACGGTAGTTGGTCCAGGAGTAGTAGTAGCACGGAACCTGTATCTGATTTATCCTTACTTCAGGCACCATTCGTAGTCCGGCCGGGTCGAACACACTTAACTCCCGCCAGTAGCCCACGTCACCGTCGTAGAACTCGACGCGGTCCAGGTAACCATTGATCATCGGCTCGCGATACAGGGGATCAAGTCCGCGACGCCCAGTCCGGTCACACCCGAACCATACTAAGGACATGAACGCGACCAGCAAAGCCCGGCGCATTGCTACTCGAGTCGGATCGGCATCAAAAGATAAGTCTGTTCCTGCTCCGGTCTTTTCTCAAACGGCTTCAGAAGTCCGGCTGACACCGGACTCTGCAGCTCGACGATAATCTTGTCTGCTACTAGGTGCCGCAAGATTTCCAGCAGGTAGCCAACGTTGAATCCAATTCTAAGAGGCTCGCCATCATAATCGCACGAAATCTCCTCCTCGCTCGACCCGTACTCCGGACTTTCGGCAAGTAACCTAAGCTTACCCTTGGAGAATTCGAGCGCGACCTGGCGACCAACCGGATGGGCGAACACCGCGGCCCGTCGAAGTGCGGCCGTAAAAGCTTCGTGCTCAAGCACAGCCCTGTGGGGGTATTCCTTTCTCGGCAGCACGCGCTCGTAGTCCGGGTATGGTCCCACGATCGGCCGACCGATGATGTTGGTGTCCGGTGTTGTAAGCGCCACCCGTCCAGGGTCTGTCCGGACTGCAACCACATCTTGGTCCCTAGGCAACAACGACAGAACCTTGGGCGCAACAATAAGATTGAATGTCGCCGGGTATTTCCCCTTGCGGCAGACATAGCCAAGCCTGCGCCCGTCGGTTGC
>JBDRUN010000079.1 GCA_039801365.1 candidate division WOR-3 bacterium | reverse complement strand
CTTTCAGTTTCGTCTCGTGCAGCAACGTTTTCACGCTTCCTCGCAACGCAAGCCAGTCTCTTGGCGGAATGCCAGCCGACTTTGCGGCCGCCCTCAGGGGGTCACCATGTACCTGGGCTAGAGCTAACTTATCGGCCCAAGGACCCTTGTGTCACTATGAGCGAGAGGCGAGTCGAAGGGTCTCTCAGGCGAGATTGTTCATTACGGCGTTCCGCCATCGCTCAGAATGACAGTATCCGGCAGGTGGGGCCAATCCTGCCGGGCACGATCAGCCTGTACCCGTCGCTCTATGTCGGTTTTCGGGTATTCGGATTGTGTAGTTGAATCAGGTCTCAGGAAGTTTCGGCCGGGCGATATCTATTTGTCACTGAGCATGCGTGTGTTGCTAGCGACCGTGATTCTGCGAAGTGACGACGAATCTGCCCGTTGCCGGGGCAGAATCTCGCCAGTCAAGCCTAAGTACATATGCACCTGCGCTCAGGCCCGAAACGTTGATTTGGCCAGACTCTGTCACAGCACATCGCATTACCCACCGGCCAGCAGAGTCGTATACCTCAGCTATCCCTGGACCGTGTCGTCCAGCTATGTTGAGTACTTTCCGGACAGGGTTTGGGAACGTGCTGACCGAGTCTGAAGGCTCGGGTTGCTCAGGTACTGGTTCGGATGGGACAACCGGGACCACAGCCACCCGACCGCCGAAATCGTAGTATATCACTCTATCTCTTGGAGTTCCTGCCCATTCATCGTGTACCATTATCCAATCGCTTGACGGCGGACCCCAGCCGCAGTAAGTCAGTGCGTGGTTGCCGTATTCCGGATGTCCGATTACGACCAGAACTCCTGGTCGGCCACTATCTACTTCGTTCTTCACAAGTTCCTTTCCTCTCCATGTCAGGTAGCTTGTGAAGTTGTAGCAGTTGCCCCAGACAGGGTCAGAGCATACGGCTTGGATGCCCAGGGGAATACTTTCTGTGGCAGTATTGCCCGAGTGCACTGTGTCGGTGTTCATCGCTATTGCGAGTTGGTGGCTTATGTTTGGCACGCTATCTAAATCTTTCTCGAACCGGTCCGGCATATTGCGCAGTATCGAGTCAATAAGCAAGTCATAGCCCTTTAGGTCCCAGTAGGCGAGGACGTTGGCCGCCGCGGTTGGTGCGCACCCGTAGTGCCAATCCCAATCCGGCACGCTGCTGATCCAGCGATGACCGGCTTGGCCGCCAATAACCGCACCGGATAGGAGGGTGGCCTTTTGTTGTGCGAATACTGGTACTAGCTCTGAATTGCATGCGAGCGGCTCAGCATTCCTGACCTTGGCCGGTTCACAGACCTCGAGCGTTCGGAGCGAGACCATGATCCGCTCTTGCCCGGCCTCGTACTCAGACCAGATGTCGAATGGTGAGTAATAGACCAGTGCTATCTGCCTAACGTCATGCTGACCCAGCGTGTGTATTACGATCTTCGTAACCGGGTCGGCATCTCTTGCTCGTGTTGTGTCAGGTGGGTGATAGAATAGGATAGGGGGGAGGTCGGCCCTGGCTCCGACGGCAATCAGGACTCTGGCACCGTTCTGGAGCAGCTCTTCGCACAGATATGCCGCCGGCTGGCCGTGAACGTCCTCGCATAGCCTGTAGCCTGCGGGTTGCGTCTCACCCCACAGGGCTCGGGCAAACGACGCCGCAATCGCCTGCACCTCAGACTCGGAGACAAGCTTGGGCGGCATTTCCATGACCAGCGCTGTCAGCAGCAGAAGCCCCATGTGTCCACCTTAGCACTTGACGTTACGACCGACGTGAACCCTCAGTGCCGATTGGCGCAAGGTCCGTGCCAGGTACGACGGCCTTGGAGTACGCAGCTAACAACATGTTGCTGCGACACTTGTGCGCTGCCGTCCTGCGAATCTATCTCCCTATGGCTGAGTAGCGGGACCACGTCTGCCGAGCGAGGGTAGCCAAGTATCGCAGACAGCAAGGTTGTACCACTGCGACGCGGTCGTCTTCGGCGCGTGAAGTGCTGACGGATAACGTTCGACACGCAGGTGGTCTTATTCAGCACACGCGTCTGTAGTTGGCCGAGGAAAATCCTCCCTACGGAGTCAGCCGCCTTGAAGGCTTCCTGCCGGGTTTCCTGTCCAGTCTAGCCTACTGCAGCGGTGCACTCTGTTCGCCTTGTTTCCTGCTCAGTCACGTGCGGGCTTGTCTAGACCGAAGCGGGCGGCGTTGCTGGCCGGGCCCGGGGTTCCGCGGCCTGGGCTGCGTTCTGGGGCGTGCCTTTCGCTGTCCTCTCCTGCGCAGGTTGCTGCTTGTCTTGGTTCCCAGTTTTTAGAATCAGGTGAAAAGTCACTTGGTGTGTCTCTGTTGTAATGTCTGACTTGACGACGGTCCATACCAAGTGGCTTTTGCCACGGTCGGTTACCACCCGACTGCCCAAGTCCATTACCGCCCGAGCGTCGAGAACCATGATTCCCGCAGCGATCTGGGATACGGCTCCCTGTCCGAATCAGCATTACAGCTAAGTTTCGATTCTTCTGGCAGTAATCTTAGAAGCTTGTTTTGCAATTGGTATAACCACGTTTATACTTAGTCCGTGGCCAGTCTTGACGGCGTAATTTCCAAGCTAAGGGCTTTGCGGCTCAGGGCCGGATTGACTCAGGCCCAGGTCGCTGATGCCCTTGCTAAGAAGGGTAAGCCTGGTGTGACTGTTGTATCCCGCCTCGAGCTGGGCAAGTTTGCAAACCCGTCACTCCGGCTTGTGCTTGACTATCTGCGTGCTTGTCGCGCAACGGTCGAAGATGCAGCGCAACTCTTCAGTCAGTATCTTGCCGAGCCACTGGTAGTTCCAGCTTCGACAGAGCGCGGGCCACGAGGCAGACCGCGTGGGCCGAGGCGAGCGAAAGAAGACCCGGCTGTGCTCGAGATGCGGAGGGAAGCCGCGGTTTGGATACTGCGGCAGGTTGTCGAGCATTTTCTTCATCACGAGCTGAACCGTCTGGGTGCTCCGCGGTTCCAGCCGCTTAGACAGGACGCAGTGCGGTTCGGCCGACGGGTATTTCGTAGTCTTCTTGCTACCCGCGGAAGACCTGACGCAGTTCGGGAAAGGCGGCTTGCGCGTAACGAGGCAACTGCGACCAGGCGCGGGCTCACGCCCGAGCTTATCCGGTATCTTGAGGCCGGAGTCAGAGACCTTTTCAATGATATGGAGAAGGAAGGTGAGCTTGACTGGCTGCCGGAGGAGGAGCGAGCCCGGTCAGTGATGCTATGTTCTTCTCGACGTCGGCTCGAGACCGATTGGGAGATGTGCGCGGCAGAGTACGCATTTGAGCGCAAGAGGGAGCTGGACGAGTATCAGAAACTTGCTGGTCCGATCATCGCCGAGGCTGAGAAGCTGCTTGAGTCCTGCGGAGTCAAGGGTAGCGAGCTTGGCAACTACCGTGGATTCATCACAGGGTTGCTCAACACTGCGCGAAGCACAAGACCAGGTTCGGCTGAAAGGCAGGCTAAGCTCGAGTACTTGATTTCCATATCCATCCGGCGCTGGCATGACCCGGCGGTGGTACGCCGTCTTGCTGGGTTCGTGTTCGAGCGATGGGATGCCGTTTCGCCACCGGCCCCGGGCTGATTGCTGACCTCCGCGCAGAAGCCGGAGTACTTCCTTTCTCTTCGTCTCCTCCCCTTGAAGGGGGAGGGATAGGGTGAGGGTGAACAGGGCGCCGGCGAACTCCTCACCCCAGTCCTCTCCTTACTGAGGAGAGGGAGCTAAGGAGGTTACAGGCCGAGTTGCTGGCAGAAGCGCGAGAGCCGGCAGAATGCCGGCTCTCGGCTCACGCTTGAAGTGATTCAGTCCACCGACTGGCCGCGGTTTGATTCTTGGCTACCGCGCCGGTCGGTCTGATGCCATCCCCTGTCCTGAGCGAAAAAGCCGGTCATGGTCAGTGTTGGACAACGAGCTTCTGAGATGCCGAGTAACCGTCCGCAGTTAGCCGGAAAAGGTAAACGCCCGCACTCAACTTTCTGAGGTCGAGGGAGATACTTGACGAGCCGCGTCCCACGCTGTACGCCTGACGCAGGACCGACCGGCCGGCAACATCGAAGACCGTGACTGTTACCGGCGCAGGTCTGGGCAGGGTGTAGCTCAGCGTGGCGAAGCCTGACGCAATCGGATTGGGGCTCAGGGCCATTCGCGGCCCGCTGCTGGTGATCCTCCGGGTTGCAACCCCGAAGCCCAGATTTGCTGATCCTGCGGCGCTTGGCGGCTTCTGGGCATAGCGCCAGAACTCGAATGTCTTGTTGCCCTTGAGGGCAAAGAAGGCGCTGCCCCAGTTGACGAGGTCACCGCCGGACTTCACGCGCTTCTTCTTGCCGGTCGAGCCGTTGCCGGGCACCGTGTCAAGCTGCACCCAGGAATCGCCGTCTGGGAAGTACTTGAAAAAGCCCTGAGTATTGCCACCCTTGAGCGCATAGATGTTCTCTCCGAACCAGGCTCCAGCAGCACCGTCGCCAGACTTTTTCTTCTTGGCCGGTCGACCACCCTCGAGTGCGAACACCGGCATCCCTCGCAGCGGCTGTGTGTACCAGCTGTCGCCTGCAACGTCGTAGCGGAACATGTAGTGGTAACCACCGTTGTTCTGCTTGGCCTGGTGCGCGTAGATGTAATTGCCTTTGTCGTAGACGATGAAAGAACCTTTGTCGTACTTCGGCTTCGCGCCGTAAGGCACCTCGGGCAACAGGTCCCAGCGTCCAGCCTGAATATTGTACCGGTAGAACTCGGTCTTGTATCCCTTGAGCAGGTAAACCCAGCCTGTGTCCCCGCGCTGGATGAACTCGAGGTCGTTCCCGCCCTTCACTCGTTTACGGTATGGCCCTTCAGGTACGGAGAGCAGCATCGTCCAAGTGTCCTTCGCAATGTCGTATCGCCAGAATCCGAGGGTGTTGTTGCCCTTGGTCATGTACAGCGCTTCGACATTGTCAGAGATGGCTTTGCAGCCCTTACTTGGTGGCTTTGGTCTGCCTTCTTCTTCTGCCGGGATCGGCCTGAGCTTGGTCCAGAAGCCGCTGTCCGGGCCGGGTGTGTACTTGAAGAAGTCGGTTGTCTTATTACCCTTGGCAGCGTAGATAACCGGGTTCAGTGGGTCGAGGGGTCGAATGGTCGGGGAGGCGGAGTTTGGAGTTTGAAGCCTGGAATGTGGGGTCTTGTCCGGCCCTACTGCCAGCCAGGCACCGTCCTTCACCTCTTTCGGGGATTCGATTCGCGGTACTTTGGCAACCTCAACCCAGCCGTAGGGCCAGCTGGGTTGTCCCTGTCCGACCCAGAACTCGCCGCCACAGGCGTTATTCGCGGGATTGATGTCGTCAACCGAGTATGTTGAGCAGCGGGTAGTCCAACGGCCCTCCTCTGTCGTCACCTTGCAGTCCGGGAAGACAACGACTGTGTCGGTCCGGCCTTCGAGCGCGGTGACTGGAACAGCCTGGAAGTACACGATGCCGCCAGCCGGGTTGCGGATGGTGAAGAAAGCGGTGAAATCCATCGGCTGGTCATTGTAGTTGCGATACTTGCCACGCGGAATCACGACTGCACTCGTCTCGACCTGGCCGGTGGGTGAGACGATGCTAATCGCACCTATGTCCGGTCGGACAAGTTCCTCCACCACCTGAAAGGTTTCCTCGAGCACGTCGTTATTAGGGTTCTCATCACCTGCGGTGTAAGTCGAGCACCGCGCAGTCCATGTGCCGAGTTCTTCGCCAATCATATACTCGGGGAAAGTCAGGGTAGTCTCTCTTGTTGGCTCGATGCCTAGCACAGTAACGAACTGCCTATAGTCTCGGACACCGTTTGGTTTCTTCAGTATGAAATAGGCGGTAAAGCTGCTCACGACGTGGTTGGAATTGTTCTTCCACTTCGCGGTCGGAATGATTGGCGTATTCTTCTCATAGGTGCCGGATGGCGCGACAACGTCGGTGACTTGAACGTCAGTGTACGGCCCGGGCTCGGTAACGGTGAAGTGCCCGAGCATCGAGTCATTGGCTGGGTTCTGGTCCATGGGAATGTTGAAAGTCGAGCACATCACCGACCATTGGCCTGATTCCTCGCCGACGTTGTATCCTTCGAACTCCAGTGTAACCGCTTCATTAGGGTCAAGGGTTGACGGGAGCAGGGTTCGTTCGTGGACACGGATGCCCAAGGGATTGGTAAGACAGCAGAACGGGGTGAATGTCATCTGCTGGTTGCCGTAGTTGCGCCAGGTGGCCTTCGGTATCACGGTGGTGTTGGGTGGGACCGAGCCGACCGGAGACACTATGGCCGCAACTCCAACATCGTAGTATGGAGGCGGCGTGTAGGTGATCCGAAGCACGGGCCGGCTCGCGTAGCCATCGCTGTACCCGGCAGCGTTGCCCTCAAGGTAATCATAGCGGTCTTCGTCCCTGAAGCCGAATGCTACCCACGGTGGGTCAACTCCCAGTCCCTCCTGGATCTTGGCGATTGCCTGAGAGCCAAGCGGAATCTCGATGTGCCTTTGCACCGGTGCGGCGCTTTGCCAGTTGTCGTCCAGCATCTCATCGCCGTTGGTGATGGCGTTGAACAGTTGGTTCGCTGTCGCAGTAATCGGGTCAACTGACATACGGATGTGAGTCACCATGAAAAGGGTGGCGGCGTTGTCTCTCAGATAAGTGAGGAAGTAGTCCAGCGACACCTGCTCGATCGAGCCTTGGGGAAGCAGGTCAAGTTTGAACTTCATCCACGCATGCGTGCGCTGCTGCATGCTGGACCTGCCCTTCCAGCCAAGAGAGCCGGAGGTCTTCGTATTTGAGGTGACCGACCCTGTGCCGCCCCAAAAGACCGAGCAGGCGTAGACTTCGTCAGTTGACAGGGTCTGCCAGTCGCCGTCCTGGTCGAGGCGGTGGATAGGGGCAGCGTGAATCTCGGTGGTGAACTTGCCGTCTTCACGGACGTAGGTTCGCGAGTACTCGGTGCGAAGATGAGTGAGCTCGGTGCCTGGCACCATGTTCGTCGGCTCCGTAGCATAACCCAGTCCGACTGTCAGAAGACAAAGAGCAAAAAAAACTACAAGCGCTCGTATCACGTTGCCTCCTTTGCGCAATGCGCTGTAGGAAACATGCCTTGAGCCCAGCTGTGTCGTCTTCTCTGCTTCTTCCGCCGTTTCGGGCGCGTCGTGCAGTGCACCCTGACCCACGCAAACGTATTCTACCCTGCACGGATTCAGTGTCAATGTTGACTCGACACCCCACGCAGGAGTAGTGTTATGAGGTGCATACGCGATCGAGCCTGGCATACTTCGGTGTATTCTAGCCACTGTGGCCTCCTTTGTGCTTACTCCTTGCTAACCAACATATCCACATTCGTCCTACTAAGACGAGGTCGGGCAAAACAATACGCCGCGGACCGCGGCGGTGTCCACTGTTCTAATGTAGTGGTTTCGCTGCTCTTGTCAAGTTCTGCTTTCGTAGTTTGAGAATCAACATGGAACTGCCAGGAGACACAGGAGAACAATGAGCAGCAATGTGCTGAGAGGTAACCTTGGTTTATTGGGCAAAGGCAACAGCAGAACTTGACAGCCGAGCTGGCTCTGCTAGTGTGGATTCATCCTCAGGGGCGGACCGCGCCAGAGGTGGTTATGAATAGGTACGACAGTGTCAGCAGGAGTTCCTCGGGCCCCGGGCGCAGCCGACTCGTCCGAGTAGAGAGCGCAACCGGGGCAGCCGAGAACGACCTTGAACACAGGGAGGTAGTATGCCGAGCGTCATCACCTGTTCGAAGTGCAAGAAGTACGACCAGATAACTGCAGCCTACGACTGTCAATACTGTGACGCACCCACCCGTAACCTTGGACCCACGCCCCAGGGGTTGCCTCACAGTCAGCCTTGCCCTGCATGCGGCAAGGACGTGACAGCGACAAACATTAGGTGTCTACGCTGCGCCGTCAGTTAGCCGCGCGAGGGAGAAGTTAGGGCACCTACGCCGTGAGCATTCCGCCGTCAACCCGGATGACTTGCCCGGTGATGTAGGCAGCTTCATCCGAGGCCAGGAATAGGCACACGGCGGCCACATCTTTCGGTGTGCCGAAACGTTTGAGCGGTATTGCTGACATGTAAGCGTCGCGGGTAGTCTGGTCTAGTCTGTCGGTCATCGCCGTGGCGATAAAGCCAGGAGCGACAGCATTGACGGTGATGTTTCTTGAGGCGAGTTCTTTGGCTGCGGACTTAGTTAGTCCGATGAGCCCCGCCTTGGCTGCGGCGTAGTTTGCTTGGCCGGCATTGCCCATCTGGCCAACAACCGAGCTGATATTGATGATTCGACCCCAGCGCTGCTTCATCATCTGTCGGCAGCATGCCTTGGTAAAGTTGAAGGCACCCTTGAGGTTTACGGCGATGACCCGGTCGAAGTCCTGTTCGGTCATCCGGATCAACAGGCCGTCCCGCGTTATGCCCGCGTTGTTGACCAGGACACTTATAGCGCCAAAGTCCTGTTCCACGGCTGCGATAGTCTTCTCAACCATAGTGAGGTCGGAGACGTCTACCTGGTAGGCCCGTGCTTTGGATCCCAGCGCTGCTATCTCATCTGCCACCTGTCTTGCCAATTCGTCTACTACGTCGCACACGGCGATCGCACAACCGGCTCGGGCAAACTCCAGGCATATCTCGCGGCCGATTCCCGCACCACCGCCGGTTACTACCGCGACTTTGCCAGCCAGTCCGTGTGGTACGTTCATCTCTCGATTACCTGGGGACGGCTATTTCGGCCCAACGCGGCTGTGGCGGGACAAGCCGTTGTCGAAATTTCGCTGGCTTGTTCATGGCGAGCCATTTGTCTGGGACTGACTGCCACGCTCGGATGCTCTCGACATAATGCAATTTCCGTGGAAGAAACTGTCACGTTGAACCACCAGTCCTTTGCACTCAATGTTGCCGAGGACGTGAGAGCCGGCCTGAAGTTCGGCTGATTCCCGGGCGAGGATGTTGCCCTCAATTCGACCGGCGATTACCGCATCCCGGCAGCGAAGCTCGCCCTTGAGAAATGACTTCGGGCCAGCAAGGAAGGTTTCGCCCACGTCCAGTTTGCCTTCGACCTGGCCGTCAAGTCTCAACCCGCCGGTAACGCGCAGGTCACCGTGAACGACAGTTCCCGGGCCGATGACTGTGTCGAGTTTGCCTTCGGGCTGGCTCTTGGGCAAGGTTTCTTCCTTACAGAGCCAGTATATTTGTGCCTCCGTTCTTGTCAAACTCCAGGGTGTGCGGGTTCCGCTTACGAGCCGGCCGTCAGGGTCTTGTTATCCGTGCGATGACGCGACCGCCGTCGCGTGGTGCGGCCCTGGATACAGTTATCGTCTCAGCTAGCCGCGGGACGACCGCCTCGGCCTGCTCGGCGCTTGCCGCATGCACCTCGGCCAGCACCGAGTCTGGCTCAACACGGTCTCCAGTCTTTCGCTTGAACACAAATCCGACTGCCGGGTCAATCTTCGCGCCTACTTGTAGCCGGCCCGCTCCCATTTCGACTGCTAGAAGTCCAACCGTAAGTGCATCAATCGCCCGTACGTACCCGGATGAACGTGCCAGGACCTGGGCTACGTGTTTCGCACGTGGCAGCAGGCTGTAGTCGTCAATGACTTTCGGATTCCCGCCTTGCAGATCAATCATCTGTCGGAACTTCTCTAGCGCCTGGCCCTGGGTCAGTGCCCGCATCGCCTGCCTCCTGGCCTGGGCGTACGTGCGTGCCCGGCCGGCGAGTACTAACATTTCTTCGGCCAGGGTCATTGTTACTTCTTCAAGGTCCATTCTCCAGTTGCCTTTGAGTGCTTCGATAGCCTCGACTACTTCGAGCGAGTTTCCTACCGCCTCGCCCAGCGGCTCCCACATTCCGGTAATCACCGCCACGACCCTCTTGCCCATTTTGGCGCCGATGCGCATCATTGTACGGGCCAACGTTCTAGCCTGCGAGGTCCTGGTCATGAACGCACCCCCACCTGTCTTTACATCTAGCACCAGGCCGTCAATACCTTCTGCGATTTTCTTTGACATAATGCTCGCGGCAATCAGCGGCACCGAGTCTACAGTGGCAGTGACATCCCGCAGTGCGTAAAGCTTCCGGTCTGCTGGGCACAGCTCGTCGGTCTGGCCCATTATGCACACACCGATTTGGCGCAGGTTGGCAATAAATTCTTCGTATCTGAAGTCGGTTCTAAATCCCGGGATTGACTCCAGTTTGTCCAGCGTGCCGCCGGTATGTCCAAGCCCCCGGCCAGAGACCATCGGTACACACACTCCACACGCCGCGGCGAGTGGAGCGAGAATCAGCGAGACCTTGTCACCGATGCCTCCGGTCGAGTGCTTGTCCACCTTAGGCCCGGGGACCGACGATAGGTCAAAGACCCGGCCGGAGCTCACCATCGCACTTGTCAGCGCGGTGGTTTCGTCGGCGTTCATACCGCGGAAAAAGACCGCCATCAGCCATGCGGCCATCTGGTAGTCTGGTACGTCCCCTTGCGTGTATGCGGAAATAAGCTCTTGGACCTCCTCGCGACTGTGCGACCCGCGATCTCGTTTCCGACGGATCAGCTCGTAAACGTTCATCTAACCTTCAGGACGACGGTCTTGGCCCTGGGATGGTTGTGGCAACTATGGTTCACGGTAGTCGCGGGATAATAGTTCGTTCTGTTGAGCTGTCAAACAAGTCCTGGGGTGCCGCGGGTCAGGCTAGTCAAGCTTGGCCAGGGCCAGGCTGACAGCCATGCCGATTCCGACAAGAACCGTCCAACCGAGCAAGGTGTTGAGCACGCAGGACGAATCCTGATTGTACCGCTCGAGGGCTTTCTTGGCCGACAGTCGGACGGGTATGGTATCATCCGATGCGGCATACACCCACTTCGTGCCTTCGCGTACTGCACCACGCTCATAGCTTGATAGGAGTCGGCGTGATTCGCTGATCGTACCAGCTCTTCGCATCTCGTCCCAGAACTGTTCCGGGGTTTCGTCGCGGAATGCCTGATAGACTTTTCGCGGCGGAAACAGGCTTACGAAATGCCGGCCCGGACTCACCGCAACAACGACGCCTTCCTTCGGAACAAGCTCGAACCGGCTGTCAACGTAAACCTCAGTCGTCTCTTGGTCAGTTTCGATTGATAAATAACCGGCTGGTGCAGCCCAGGACGAAACATAGGTGAAAACGAGGACGAGCACGAGACGCACGGAGTGCAATGATAGTCAATCCTAAGCCCGGGTCAATCGGTGGATTCAGCCTGTCTTCAGGTTCGGATCAGTGATCGGGTCGCGACCAGGACGAAGTGGATTCCGGAAACGACTGCCGCCACCCGGGCGGCGAAGCGAACCGTATCGAAGCGGCTCACCAGACCGGAGAATGCCAGCGGCATGAGGTAGATACTGGTGGCCAGAAAGAACAGGAGAAAAAACAATATACCCGACAGCACCCCGCCGATGTCGGCAACGGTCACAATCGCCAAAAGAAATGGGGGACACAGGTTGATACCGGCAAGAAACCCAAGTGCTGCGGGATACCAGGCGGACGTCATCCTAGGGCCAAGCGCTCGACACAGTCCAATGTGGGGAAAACTTTGTACCAGACCGTAGCTTATCATTGCCGCGCCGAGCAGAAAATAGAGCACCGGCAGGAGAAATGGCCTGACGAGCCAGATTCCGGCGAGCTTGCGACCCAGTGCCCCAACCACCAGTCCGAACGCAAGATATGCTGTGAGCCGACCGACCAGGAAAAGCCCGAGCACGGTCGCAGATTCACGTGTCCTAATTGGGCGTGAGAGTAACGTCGGCCCGAGCAGTGGCACGCAGTGGCCGGTACAGAAGACCCCGGCTGAAAGGCCAAGTGCGAGCGCTCTGAGTAAAAAGCTAGGGAATGGCACGCAGCAGGCTTTCGTACTTTTCTCGGGCACGATCGCTGACCCTCGACGGGTCCCACGGTATCATTGGGTCCAGTTTGACTACGATGTGGCGTGCGCCCGGAATGTACTGCATAGCCTTGAGGACCTGTTGTCCAATCTGGTCGGCGAACGGACAGCCCGGGGTGGTGAGTGAAAGAACTACCATCACATCGCTGTTGCTGTCAACAGTGACCCTGTGCACCAGCCCGAGCTCGACGATCGAAAGCCCGAGCTCCGGGTCGCAGACCCGGGCCAGGCTTTCCATAATTCGGACCGAGTCAGGCGGAAGCGAGTCAGCCGCCACGAGTCCTGTGCCAGTCAATGGCGCAAACCACGGAGCGCGGTCTTGGGGTCGAGTGGCTAGTCGTGGCAGGTTCACGATTAG
>JBDRUN010000078.1 GCA_039801365.1 candidate division WOR-3 bacterium | reverse complement strand
GCGACGACTCTCCTGGAGCGTATCCCAAGTACCACGGGGAACGAGAAACCCTGTGGGAATCCGTGACGACCACGTCACAAGGCTAAATACTAGCAACTGACCGATAGTGAACTAGTACCGTGAGGGAAAGGTGAAAAGAACCCCTGGCGGGGAGTGAAATAGAACCTGAAACCATGTGCTTACAATCAGTGGGAGTCGGAATTGCCTTTCCGCAAGGTTCGGCAACTCTGATGACCGCGTGCCTTTTGCATAATGATCCGGCGAGTCTGCGTATGTTGCAAGGCTAAGGCTCTCTGAGCCGTAACCGAAGCGAAAGCGAGTCCTAACAGGGCGACCAGTTGCGTACATTCGACCCGAAACCCGGTGAGCTACCCATGGCCAGGTCGAACTTGAGGTAACACTCAAGGGAGGACCGAACTGGTGAGTCTTGCAATACTCTCGGATGAGCTGTGGGTCGGAGCGAAAGACTAACCAAACCGGGTGATAGCTGGTTCTCCCCGAAATGTTTTTAGGAACAGCCCCTGATTTTCAGTTGCGGAGGTAGAGCACTGGATGGGCGCTTCTCCACAATGTGGAGGAAAACCTAACCAAACTCCGAATGCCGCAACTTTAGAGTCAGGGAGTGAGGCTACGAGCTATGAGGTCCGTGGCCGAGAGGGGAATAACCCAGACCGCAAGCTAAGGCCCCCAAGTGTAAGCTAAGTGGAAAAAGAGGTGAGACTACAGAAACAGCTGGGATGTTGGCTTAGAAGCAGCAATCATTTAAAGAGTGCGTAACAGCTCACCAGTCGAGTGGTCTTGCGCTGAAAATACATCGGGGCTCAAGCTTACCGCCGAAGCTGCGGACTTGCGCGCAAGTGCGAGTGGTAGGGGAGCGTTCTGTTGTAGGACGAAGGCGTTGCGTGAGCAGCGCTGGACGAACCAGAAGTGATTATGCCGGAACGAGTAGCGATAAAACAGGTGAAAAACCTGTTCGCCGTAAGCCCAAGGTTTTCTGGGGAAGGTTAATCCGCCCAGAGTTAGTCGGGTCCTAAGCCGAGGCTGAGAAGCGTAGGCGATGGCAATCCGGTCAACATTCCGGAACCACCTTGGCACCGTTATGAGCTATGGGGGGACGCAGAAGGAAAGGCCCGGCCCCCTGTTGGATTGGGGTCTAAGTCTTGGCGATGGCACGTTGGCAAATCCGCGTGCGTAATTCGTCAGGACGAATGGGACGCCCTCGAGAGAGGGCGGAACCGGGCTGGCCCAACTGCCGAGAAAAGCCCCTGTGCCAGGTGTCAGGGTGCCCGTACCGTAAACCGACACAGGTGGGTGAGGTGAATATCCACAGGCGCTCGGGTGATGTCTCGTTAAGGAACTCGGCAATCTAGCCCCGTAACTTCGGGATAAGGGGCCCCGCTCTAGAGCGGGCGCAGAGAAGTGGCTCTGCCGACTGTTTAACAAAAACACAGGTCTCTGCTAAGCCGCAAGGCGACGTATAGGGACTGACACCTGCCCGGTGCCGGAAGGTTAAGGAAGGGGCTCAGTCCGCCGCAAGGCGGGCAAAGGTTCCGACCGAAGCCCCGGCAAACGGCGGCCGTAACTCTAACGGTCCTAAGGTAGCGAAATTCCTTGTCGGGTAAGTTCCGACCTGCACGAATGGTGTAACGAGTGGAGCGCTGTCTTGACGAGATGCCCGGCGAAACTGTAGCGGCGGTGAAGATGCCGCCTGCCCGCGATCGGACAAAAAGACCCCGTGAACCTTTACTGTACCTTGCCATTGGATCTTGGCCGGGCATGTGTAGCATAGGTGGGAGGCTTTGAAGCCGGGGCGCTAGCCCTGGTGGAGCCATCGGTGAAATACCACCCTTGTTCTGTCGGGATTCTAACTCCGAGTTTTGAATCGAGCCGGAGAACAGTGGCAGGCGGGCAGTTTGACTGGGGCGGTCGCCTCCCAAACGGTAACGGAGGCGTTCTAAGGTCAGCTCAGCACGGACGGTCACCGTGCGTTGAGTGCAAGGATATAAGCTGGCTTGACTGCGAGAGCGACGGCTCGAGCAGGGACGAAAGTCGGACCTAGTGATCCTGTGGTTCTGCGTGGAAAGGCCATAGCTCATCGGACAAAAGGTACTCCGGGGATAACAGGCTGATCGGGCCCGAGAGTTCACATCGACGGCCCGGTTTGGCACCTCGATGTCGGCTCATCGCATCCTGGGGCTGAATAAGGTCCCAAGGGTTGGTCTGTTCGCCCATTAAAGCGGTACGTGAGCTGGGTTCAGAACGTCGTGAGACAGTTCGGACTCTATCCATCGTGGGCGTAGGAGACTTGAGGGGAGCTGCCCATAGTACGAGAGGACCTGGGTGGACGTACCTCTGATGCACGAGTTGTCACGCCAGTGGCACAGCTCGGTAGTCAAGTACGGCAGGGATAACCGCTGAAGGCATCTAAGCGGGAAGCCCACCCCAAGATTAGGTCTCCCGTGTGTTAGGGTTTCGGCTCTGACACCCTGAAGGCTCCTGGAAGACTACCAGGTAATAGGCCACCGGTGTAAGCACAGCAATGTGTTGAGCCAAGTGGTACTAATCAGCCGTGCGGCTTGAGGATTCAGTCTGTCTCTTCTCCTTTGTGATTGGATTTTCCCGGTGGTTCTACCGGAGGGGCCACACCTCTTCCCATTCCGAACAGAGTCGTTAAGCCCTCCAGGGCCGATGGTACTGTGCTGGTAACGGCATGGGAGAGTAGGTCGCCACCGGGAGTTTCTTTACGGGATTCTGATTGTAGATGTTTTGGCCGTGGCGGATTGGGTTTCTTGCGTATGCTTCCAAGTGCATAAAGTTTTCCTTGACAGCACAGGCAGGGGGGGTAGAATTCTAATTGAGCGGAGAGACCGGATGCGACGCGGTCTCCTACCTTGGGTTACCGTAGACGACCCGGAAGGGTCGTGAGTTGCATCCGGAATTTCAGCTCGGTTTAGAAGCCCTAAACCACAAAATCTCTAAGAGAGAGGAGGTGACTGACAATGAAGAATAAGGGCTTCACGCTGATCGAACTGCTGGTGGTCATCTTGATCATCGGTATCCTGCTTGCCCTCATCATCCCGAACTTCGCATTGTTCCAGGAGCGTGCGCGGCGCAGCTCGGTCAAGAATAACATGCACGTTATTCAGACCGCGATGGAGGCGTATGCCGTGGACCACTACGGCAACTATCCCAACGCCGACGTGCCTTGGGAGGCGGACGATGAGACGGGCATCTGCCTGTACTTCCCGGGCGGAGACCCGCAGGGCATCGAGGGTTCACCGAGGCCGGGCGCGTTCCCGGTCAACCCGTACACCGGTACCCGCTATAACACCGGAGAGTACGAGGACCTGAACTACGACGAGCACTTCGGTGACTTCGAACCAGGACAGAATGCAGCGAACAGGGGCGATGATGAACTCGGGTGCCCGTACCTGGACTGGGAGGGCGACCCGGAGGTTGCCGGCTCAATCTACCTCGGCACCTATATCAACGAGGCGACCGAGATTCCGGAGGAGTACGGTATCGCTGGCTGGGGTCGTGATCCGACATTCCTGCCGATTTACGACCTTGACCCGGCGGCGGACGACCCGACGGAGACCGACTACTTCATCTTCTTCGTCCTGCACAACTAAGCACCGCCTGAGTTATTCTGGGTGGGGCAGCAAGCCCCACCCAGTTTTCTTGCCTGAGAACAGTGCTACTGTAAAACGGTGAATATGCTACTCATACCACCGCGGAAGGCTCATGGGCACTTTTTGCCAAAGTCCGTCCGGGTCCGGGTTGGTCCTTTGGGCAGGTCTCTGGAATCTCACCGGTCCGGTCTAGGCAAAGCCGTTTCTGGAAGACTGCAACCTCGGGCGACGTGATAGAAAACCACGAGGTGGCCGCCAAGCGTCTCCTGCGGGCCGAATTTGTCCCAAAGTGGCCTGCTAGTAGCATCGTCGGTGCGAAATGAGAGTTGCCGGTGGGCGGCTGGGCCGGACCAGATTGTTTCGCAACTCGCAAAGTTTGGGCTTGACAGTCTTGCTCTGGTAATGTAAATTACAGCACATCGCAGGCTGAATCTGGCCGACGCCTGGTGCGATCGGCCAACCGAGCAGTTCTAAGTAATTTGTGACCTATTGACCAAGGAGGAATGCAGATGAAGAACACAGCCAGACTCCTGACCGTTCTTTTCGGCGCGCTCCTGGTTGTGGCTGTTGTCGGCTGTCCCAAGAAGGTTGTGAAGGAAGAGCCGATTCCGCCGCCACCACCGCCTGATACGACGCCCGAAATAGTGGAGAAACCTAAGGTCGGGGAACTTGCTACCATCTACTTCGACTTCGACAAGTCTGACATCCGTACGGGAGAGGTTAAGAAGCTCACAGACAACGCCAATGCCATTAAGGCCGCTGGTAACCCGATGGTTACGATTGAGGGGTACTGCTGCCCGATTGGCACGTCGGAATACAATATGGCACTTGGTCAGCGCCGAGCTGAAGCGGCCAAGGCTTATCTGGTGAAGCTCGGTGTTCCTGCTAGTCAGTTGACGACCATCAGCTACGGTGAGGAGCGACTCGCAACGACAGACCCGAACAAGTACGAACTGAACCGACGCTGCGAGTTCAAAGCTTCGAAGTAGCAACCGGAGTGCGATCGGGAACGTCTTAGATGAGTGATGAGAGCCAGTAGGCTCAGGGTCAAAGCCGGCACAAGTCTGGCACTTACCCTGGGCCTGCTGGCTGTTTTTTTGCCAAGTTGCTCGCTGCATCGTGAGTACGTCCGCCGCGGAGTTGTGCTTGACTCGCTCGCTCACCGGACGAGCCGGCTTGAAGTTAGCCAGACCGCCTTGCTGCGCGACCTCCGCGCCCAGACCCTTACTGAACTTGAAGCAGTACGCGCCAGCATTGAGCAGCTTGAGGCGCGCATCGTTGATCTGGACGAGCGACTTGCTAGGGTCGGCCGTAAGCTCGGAGTATGGTATGAGGCAAGCGTCGGCGCCGACGCGGCCGCGCCAGATAGCGCCACGGCGCGACCGGAAGCTGCGGTCGTACCCGGACCTGTTGATACACTCCGGCCGGGCATTGACCCGGACCAGCTCTATAACACTGCTTACCTTGATTTCACCCGCGGTAAGTACCAGATTGCCATTGCTGGCTTCGACCAGTTCGTTGTAATGTTTCCGCAATCCGATATGGCCGATAACGCTCAGTACTGGAAGGCCGAATGTTACTACTCACTCAATGACTTGCTCAAGGCCGAGGAAGAGTTCAGGCTTGTCCTGACTAAGTACCCGGCCGGGAACAAGGTGCCGGCTGCGGCCTACAAACTTGGACTTGTGTATCTGGCCCAGAACCGCAAACAAGACGCTATCCGGCAGCTCCAAGAGGTGGTCGCCAAGTATCCGGGTACAACCGAGGCTGGGCTCGCCCAAGACCGGTTGAACGCATTGGAGAAGTAAGGGGTGAGAAAGTGGCTAGGTCGGTAACTGGTCGGATCACGGTACTGCCGCTTGCCCCTCAGCGCAGAGTAGTAGCCCAGTCACTACCGTGATATCAACAGCTCCGCCCTCAGGCGGGTTCTTCGGGCCATTTATTCATGCCGGGCTGTTCGCCCAAATTGTCATCCTGGTCTTGCTTGTCATGTCTATTGTCAGTTGGGCGGTGATTCTACGCAAGGCGCGGTATGTGCGCCGAGCGGCGCAGCAGACTAGGCAGTTTCTGAACCTGTTCGGGCTACGGACGCGGCTCGGCGACTATGAGCAGGTAGCGCGGACCATGCGCGCCTCGCCCTTGTCCAGCCTGCTTCTTGCTGGAGTCGAAGAATGGCAGAAGCTGCGCAAGGATTTTCATGGTACAGTACAGGGCGCAGAACTACTTCAGCAGCTCATTCCCAATATTACTGAGGCGATGGACCGGGCCGCATCGCGGGAGTCGGATAGACTCGAAGGCTGGCTTCCATTCCTGTCTATCACAACAATGGTTGCACCGTTCCTTGGGCTTCTGGGAACAGTGCAGGGCGTGCTCGCAACGTTCCTCGGGCTGCGCACGACTCAGATTCCAACTCTCCAGACGATTGCACCCGGCATCTCGGACGCACTCATCACCACAATAATGGGTCTGGTTGTGGCGATTCCGGCCGCATTCTTCTACAACTACTTCGTTGGTCGGGTGCGCAACCTCCAGTCCGAGATGGAGCGCTTCTCCTCTGAGCTCACTGGCATTCTACGCCGAGAGATAATCTACTCCCAGCTCGAGGGTACAGACACTTGGAATCCAAACACGCGACCGTAAGTAGAGTAGGATAATGCCGGTTTCTCCTCCGGCGTCGAATCTTGGTGTGCCTTACAGTCCTAGTGACTAGTGTCCAATTCGCATGAGGAGAGAACGTAAGCTCAAGCTCTTGGCTGAGATGAACGTTACGTCGCTTGCGGACGTGAGCTTTACGCTGATGGTTATCTTCCTTATCGCCGGGGTCTCAACTGCGTTCAGCCGGCTGCAGAGCATTGAGCTTGACTTGCCCCGAGCGTCCACCCTTGATGTGAGCTCCAAGGAAGGCCTGGAAATAAGCGTGCGACAGAACGGCGAAATCTATGTCGGGCGCAAGCTTGTCAGCTTGACCGCGTTCCCCCGGGTCCTTGGTGAGCAATGGGCCAAGGGCAACTACGACCGCGTATTCCTGCGTGCGGACAAGAAGGTAGACTACGGCACGATAATGGAAGTACTCTCCGCCGTGCGCGAACAGGGAATCACCAACATCGGTCTGGTTGCGCTACCGAAATGAAATCGCCAGCCCCAGATGAAATCAGCGGTGAGATTGCAGAAGTCGGATGCAGAATGAGGGAAGGCGGCTGACTACGTGAAGCGCGACCTGTTATTCTCTTTTGTTGGCCACTTGGCGCTGTTCGCCGCCCTCGGGATTGCAACCGGTATGAATCGCGCCCGCGATACTCGCCGGCCCAATGTGATTACCATCCAGATTGTCAATCCAGGTTCGCCTCAGCCCGCGGTCGAGACGCCGGCTACACACCTAGTCGAGCCGAAGCCCAGGCCTCAAGTTGCGCCTGAGCCCAGACCTAAACCCAAGTCAGAATCGCAGAAGAAGGAAAGCGTAGTCAAGAAGCACGGGCTCGGCGCGCGCATTGAAGGCGCGGACGCTCTGGGCTATGCATACTACCTGAACATCATTCTTGCCAAGATAGCGGACAACTGGGTCAACCCGTATGCGGGCCAGCCGCGTACCATTCGGGCCACGGTGTACTTCGTGGTTGAGGAGGACGGGACCATAACCGGGGTGAAGCTTGAGAAGGGTTCAGGTGATGCGGGCTACGACGCTTCCTGCGTCAGGGCGCTACTTGCGACCGAGAAGCTGCCGCCCCTGCCGCCCGAGTACACCGCGGGCAACCAGCTCAAGCTGCACCTCGAGTTCGAGTCAAAGCCGTAGGCTGACGCGGAACTCCGCTAGAGCCATCCGGACGGTACGTAAGGGGAAGAAACGGAGGGATGTGGGGTCCCAGGGATTACGCTTTGTTGTCAGTGAGAAACGCCGGGCTTGACCAGTCTCATGTTGACAGAGCCCGGTGTCACGACTATAAGAAGTCGTGCCCACAAGAAAGAGCACGGTAAGTTTCGTCCACCTGCATAATCATTCCCAATATAGTCTCCTTGACGGTGCGTCGCGGGTAGAAGATCTGGCGAAGCTGGCGGCAAGCTTCGGAATGCCGGCGCTTGCCATCACCGACCATGGCAACATGTTCGGGGCGATTGAGTTCTACAGAGCGGCTCAGGAAGCAGGAGTGAAACCGATTATTGGAGCCGAGTTGTATGTCGCACCAGGTGACCGGCGTGAACGCAAGGTGCATGCCGAGATTCCGGAAGCTAGCTTTCACCTGACGCTACTCGCGCAGGACGAGACCGGCTACTATAACTTGATGAAACTTACTACGCTCGGATACCTTGAAGGTTTCTACTACCGGCCGCGCATTGACAAGGAGTTGCTTGGTAGCTACGCGAAAGGCCTTATCGCGCTCTCTGGTTGTCTGAAGGGCGAGGTGAACTACTTCCTGCGTCGAGGAGAGCCGGAGCGCGCGATGAAGGCTGCGGCCCAGTATCAGGAAATCCTGGGGCCGGACAACTTCTATCTCGAAGTGATGCGGGCGGGGGTTCCGGAGCAGGAACAGATAATTCCTGGCATCATCGAGCTATCCGAGTCGCTTGGCATCCCGATTGTCGCAACGAACGACTGCCACTATCTGAAACCCGAAGACGCCAAGGCGCACGAAGTGCTCGTCTGCATCCAGACTGGTAAAAAGCTGGCAGATTCAGGCCGGCTGAAGATGACCTCAGACCAGTTCTACTTCCGTTCGCCCCAAGAGATGGAGCACCTGTTCTCTGATATTCCGGGAGCAGTTGAGCGAACAAAGGAGGTGGCGGACCGGTGCAACCTGCTCTTGGATTTCAGTCGGGTGAGGTTAAACCTGCCGCGATACCAGTCACCTGAGGGTTATGCAGACGACTTTGCATACCTGAAACACTTAGCGCAGGAAGGGTTGAAGCGGCGCTATTCGCGGGTAACGCCGGCAATTGAGGAGCGGCTAGAGCACGAGCTTGCCGTCATCAGACAGATGGGTTTTCCCGGTTACTTCCTCATCGTCCGGGACATCGTCAAGTTCGCCCGCGACCGGGGGATTCCGGTTGGCCCGGGCCGGGGCTCGGCCGCCGGATGTCTTGTGCTCTACTGCCTGGGGATTACCGACATTGACCCACTGCGCTACGGACTTCTATTCGAACGATTTTTGACCCCGGAGCGTGTATCGCTGCCGGATGTAGATATTGACTTCTCGGACACTAGGCGGCAGGAGGTGATTGACTATATCCGGCACCGGTACGGCGAGGATTCGGTGGCACAGATAATCACCTTTGGCACAATGGCGGCCCGGGCTGTAATCCGCGATGTGGGTCGGGTGTTAGACGTACCCATCGCCGAGGTTGACCGGTTGGCAAAGCTTATTCCCCAAAACCTCAGCCTAGCCGAGGCGCTGGCCAGTGTGGCCGAGTTCAAGACGATGGTTGAGTCAAAGCCGGAATACCAGGAGTTGCTCCGAATCGCCCGCAAGCTTGAGGGCCTCAACCGGCACGCGTCGGTTCACGCCTCAGCTGTGGTAATTGCGCCACGGCCTCTGATTGAGCTCGTGCCGCTGTACAAGACGCCGGAGCTAGGGCTTTGCACGCAGTATGACATGTATTCCCTGGAGACAGTTGGACTCTTGAAGCTTGATGTCTTGGGGTTGAGGACCCTGACCGTGGTAGAGGAGGCGCACCGGCTGATTGCCGAATCCGGACGTCATTTTTCCGTCCCCGAGATACCATTGGATGATCGCAAGACCTACGAACTATTGCAACGCGGTGATACGGTTGGTGTGTTTCAGCTTGAAAGCGCCGGGATGCGCGACCTGTGCCGCCGGATGTTACCCGAGAGCATCGAACATATTATTGCCCTGATCGCACTCTACCGGCCCGGCCCGATGAAACTACTGGATTCCTTTGTCGCGCGTAAGGCTGGGAATGAGAAGATTGATTACGAACACAGTCTACTCGAACCGATCTGTCGCGAGACTTACGGCATCCTGGTTTACCAAGAGCAGGTGATGCAGGCAGCCCGGGCGCTGGCCGGGTACACCTTGGGCAAGGCCGACATTCTGCGCCGGGCAATGGGGAAGAAAGACCCGGCCGAGATGGAATCACAGCGCAGCACATTTGTCGAAGGCTGTGCCAAGTACAACCGGATCCCGGCGGACCGGGCGGATCGGATCTTCAATCTCTTGGCAAAATTCGCGGGGTACGGCTTCAACAAGTCACATGCTGCAGGTTACGCCTATCTCTCCTACGTTACCGCTTATATAAAGGCTAACTACCCGCTGGAGTTCATCGCCGCGACGCTGACTAGCGAGCTTGGCGACTCAAAGAAGCTCGCCAAATTCATTGGCGAAGCGCGGAGAATGGGTGTTACTGTCCTAGGCCCGGACGTGAACGCGAGCGAGTCCAATTTCGCAATCGAACACGGTATGGTGCGGTTCGGGCTTGCTGGAGTCAGGAACCTAGGTCAGGGCGCAAGCCAGAAAATCGTCGAGGAACGTAAGCGGAACGGGCCGTATCAGAGTCTCGTAGATTTTCTAATTCGAAACCGCGGGGTCGTGAATCGCAAGGCAACGGAATCTCTAATCAAGGCCGGTGCTTTCGACTGGACCGGAAGTAACCGAGCACAGCTTCTCTCAGAACTGGAGTTAGACATGGCCCGGGCCAGTTCAGAGAAGCTCAGATTCCAGGAGCGCCAGGCAGATCTGTTTGGATTCCAGGTAGAGAATAAGACAGCAAAAATAGAGAAGAAGTTGGAGATGCACGACCTGCTTGCCTACGAGAAAGAGGCTTTCGGATTCTACCTTTCCTCGCACCCACTTGAGCCTTACCGGATTGAGTATGAGGCGCTGCACTTCTGTTCTACCGAACAGCTTGAGGAGAAGCAAGACAGTGAGCCGGTGAGTATCGCCGGCGTCATCACTGCCCGACGAACGAAGCGCAGTAGGAACGACCAGGAGTACGTCGTGGTCACGATGGAGGATTTTGCCGGATGGGTAGAAGTGATGGCATTCTCCAGCTTGCTCGAGAAATGCCGTGAGAATCTGCAGCCTGAAAAGCTTGTCATCGTCCAGGGCCGGGTGCGCAGACGGGAGAGCGGGATGCCCCAGGTCTGGGCCGAGCGAGTCATGCCGTTTGCCCTAGTCAGCAAGTTTATCTCGGCAGTTGCAATAACACTACCGCGCAAGATGTGCGACGAGCTAGAGCTTGTGAAGCTGCGAGAAACCCTTCAGCGTCATCCCGGGAACGTACCGGTTTACTTCCGGATGCCTGGAGAGGGTGCCACTCTGGAAGTACTACGGGTAAAGGACTACCAGGTAGCACCCGGGCACGAGCTCGTGACCGAACTCGTGCGACTGTTCGGCAGCGGTGCCGTGCAACTGCGTGGCGAGCTCCCCGCACTTGAACCGAGGGCTGGCTGGAAGAATAGCCGAAAACTACCTGACCGGAGGTAGCGAGTCACAGTAAGACTGGACAGGTTCCAACGATCATCCAAGTTTTCCTAAACCGCCCACCATCCGGTAATGACATCTGGGCCTAGATTCCTTACTCCTACTGGTGCCACTTACGTTCTTGGGCCTATTCTACCGCTGTTCTATCCAGCGTAAGTGCATTGAGACGGCGGATGCGCTCGGTAAGCGGCGGGTGCGATGCAAACCAGTCTGCTCGCCCGGTCCGGTCCTTGGCAAACGGGTTGGTGATAAACATGTGTGCCATGGCGTCGGACGCGGTCCTGAGTTTTTCCTTGCTTGCACCGAGCTTGGCAAGCGCCGAGGCAAGGCCGTGAGGATTGCGTACGATGTAGGCACCCGAGGCATCTGCCAGATACTCGCGCTGGCGGGAAATCGCCGCCCGAATCAAGGCTATGAGCAGAGGTGCAAGAATGGCGAGCACTAGACCAACCAGTATCAGAATAAGCTGAGCCTGTCCGCCGCCGCGGCCCGAGGAATCTCGCCGCCGGCGGCCGCCACCAAAGAAGATGCCCCAGCGCAGAAGCATGTCCCGGAACAAGATGATGAGCCCCCCGATGATTGCGACTACGGTCATCATCAGGATATCGTAATTGCGAATGTGCGCCATCTCGTGTGCGACAACGCCCTGGAGTTCATCGCGGTTCATCGTCGCCAGTAGCCCACGGGTAACAGCAATTGATGCATGGGCCGGATTGCGGCCGGTCGCAAAAGCATTTGGGGCGGCCGAGTCAACAACGTAAACGCCAGGCTTGGGCACGCCCGCGGCCAGGGCAACTTCTTCTACCACGTTGTGGAGCTGGGCGTATTCTGTGGGGTCAGCCGACTGCGCGCCGTTGACCGCCAGCGCAATCCGGTCGGAGTTGAAATAGAGGACCAGATTGTAAACGACGATGAACAGGGCAAACAGTACATAAACCTCGGCGCCCCAGTGCATGACCTGGCCTAAGGCCATTCCGATTACAGCCAGGATAATCGTGAACAGGGCGATGAACAATCCGGTGCCCCACTTGTTACGGGCGATTAGCCGGTAGAGGTGTGTGCGCTCAGCCATCCGCGTTTCGCCGTGTCCGACTGGTCGGACACGGCACGACACTCCTACTGCTAGAATTTCACCTTCGGCGCTTCGCGCTCGGCCTCGGGCACCGTGTAGAACTCCTCGGCTGCAAATCGGAACATGCTGGCGATGATGTTAGACGGAAACATCTGAATCTGATTATTGTAATCCATTACTACATCGTTGTAGAATTGGCGGGCGAAAGAAATCTTATTCTCGGTTGTAGTTAGTTCCTCCTGGAGCTTGGCAAAGTTCTCGTTCGCCTTCAGATTCGGATAGTTCTCGACTACAGCGAATAGTGACTTCAGGGTCTCGGTGAGCATGTTGTTTGCCCTGGCTGCTTCCCCCGGGGTCTTGGCACCAAGAGCCAGGGACCGTGCCTCAGCAATCCGTTCAAAGATAGCTTTCTCGTGCGCAGCGTAGCCCTTGACCGTTTCGACCAGGTTGGGAATCAAGTCAATGCGACGTTTGAGTTGCACATCAATCTGATGCCAGCCGTTTCGCACCCGGTTACGCTTCACGATCAAGCCGTTGTACACGGCGATAACAAAGAGCACGAGCACCATGAGGATCGCTAGAATTACTATTAGTATCAGCATAGCCTTACCTCCTATACGCGCAAAGGATATTCCGTCTGAGTACGATGTCAATCAGGCCATGGCCAGGATGCGACATGGCTCTAGCCCAGGTACATGGTGACTCTTTGAGGGCGGCCGCAAAGTCCGGGGGCATTACACCAAGAGACTGGCTTGCGTTGCGAGGAAGTGTGAAAACATTACTGCATGAGACGAAGCTGAAAGAAAGGCATCAAGTTTTCAATTGTTCTGGTTATGCTTCTGTGGCAATACACAAGTGCCAGAAAGGTGGAACCGATGCCTCCCATAGCCTACTACATCGTGGCCAAACGTAAACAG
>JBDRUN010000077.1 GCA_039801365.1 candidate division WOR-3 bacterium | reverse complement strand
ATCCTCCATGGTTTGATAGCTTTACAATCATACTCGGTCGGGCCAGAAGGATACACCCTGCCCGACCCTTTTTCCAGCCAAGTTACACACAAATAAGGATACTACCTGAGCCAGGCGCCCGGCTTGACCCGATGCAGCGGCCGGTGTTATGATAGTCATGTGAAAGGACCGCCGGAGACCACGTGACTGCATCGCGGCACACCAGAGGAGGATATTATGACCCTGTTCTTAGTCCTGGTTCTTGCAACCATTCCAAACGTCGGGCCAGACGGCAACGTTGATTTCGGAATCACAGGTCGTCAGCAGGCCGTATCTGATTCGCCGCCGGGCTGGAGTGCTGACACGCTCCTGAGCCTCAATGATGGCAAGGAGTCGCGCGACCCGGTACTGACAATTGATACCCGCGGCCGGCTTCACGCCGCTTGGAAGGACAACCGCCGACTGCGAGGCTCGGACGAAATCCATTACCGGTGCCGGGATTCTTCAGGCTGGAGTGAAATATTCGCAGTAGGCAATCTCGACACTGCGCACAACTCACCCGGCATCGCGGTCGGTCCTGACAACAGCGTCCACCTGTGTTTCCTCCGCTGGTACGGCGTGCCCTATGCGTACTACGATCTTGGGTACCGGCGCCGAGATGGCCTGACTGGAAACTGGGACGATGAGGAATGGTTGACCGTTGACGACTCACTTGGGTTCGCGGCCTACCCTCAGACGGCAGTTGCCAGCGACTCCGTGTTCGTATTCTGGCAGAAAGAACGATCAAACCCGGCCGAGATATGGTATCGCTACAACAAAGGCACGGGGTGGAGCGACCGGGTTGCGGTCGTGACTGGCGAGGCGAGGCCAAATGGATACTATGCCGTCGTTTCGACCCGAGACGGCTGGGTTCACATCGTCTGGCAGGACAACCGTGACGGCACGAACCAGCTCTGGCACCGATATTCTCAAGGCGACACATGGTCGGTGCCCGAGCTGGTCACGAACCACGGGTACGCCTGCACCCAGCCTAGCATCGCGACCGATTCTGCCGACAACCTGCACCTGGCGTACTCGGGTGGACAACCTGAAGGTCGAATCCACTACCGCGTCTGGACCAGGGCGACCCGGCAATGGCAAGCACCGACCCGGTTCTATTCATGGTCCGGTAGCCCGATGCCCAAGGTCGCAGTCAACCACGCCACCGGCGAACGACACATGACCCATGTCGGTTACACAATCGGCTGGTGCCTCGCCTACAAGCACTACGACCCGCTGGGCCAAGTCTGGGACACGACCCAGCTCACCTTCAATTACGTCAATACCGGTGCGGCACCGCTGGTTATTGACCCGGAAGGTTTTGTGCACCTGGTCTTCTGGGATCAGCGATTCGGCGAGGAAGAGATACAGTACAAGACCAACCGGATTCAGACCGGCCTCGCAGCCGGCAAGGCAGCCAGCTCGCGCAATCCCCTGCTTATCAGGCCCAGTGTCTTTCGCAGCGGGGGACTACTGCAGAGCAGGCAACGGACTGCGCTGTATGATGCAAGCGGTAGAAAAGCGGCGGTACTCGTGCCCGGCGCAAACCTAGTTACGGTCCAACCCGGCGTCTACTTCGCACGGACTGCTGACGGCGCGGAGCAGAAAGTTATCAGCGTGCACTACTGAACACCACGTGCCGGGAGTCAAGCACCCTGCCGCCAAGACCTTCGCCACGACCATCTCCCTCGGATGGGAAGTAGCAAAAGGCAATCTGTGTCTCAGGTTTGCAGCCTCTGGGACTGCCTAGGATTCCGGCCCTGGGACATCTGCGTTGCTTGACCCGACCGTATTTTCCCCTAGTATGGACATTCCGATTTGAACTGAGTCAGGAGGTCCTGTGGATTTCAAGTATCTCATTGTCAACAAGGCCAACCGTATCGGCTGGGTACGTTTCAACCGGCCGCCGGTGAACGCGCTCAATACCGAAATGGTGCTGGAGATTGAGCGCGCATTCGACTGGTTTGCCGCGCAGCATGATGTCCTCGTGATAGTCGCAACCGGCGAGGGCAGAGCGTTTGTGGCTGGTGCGGATATCGCCGAGATGTCTGGGTTCGACTCAATGCAGGCGCGGACTTTCGCACAGAACGGACACCGGGCGCTGGCAAGGATAGCCACGATTGAGAAACCGGTAATTGCTGCCGTCAACGGTTTTGCGCTCGGCGGAGGGTGCGAAATTGCGCTGGCATGTGACATCCGGGTCTTGGCCGAAGGCGTGAAAATCGGCCAGCCGGAAGTCGGGCTCGGCCTTATTCCCGGCTTCGGCGGCACCCAGCGGCTCGCCCGGCTCGTTGGTCCCGGAATCGCAAAGGAACTCATCTTTACCGGTGACGTAATTGACGCAACCGAGGCTCTGCGCATCGGGCTGGCGAACAAAGTCGTGGCCTCGGACAAGCTCATCCAGACCGTAACCGACATGGCCGGGAAGATTGCAGACCGCGGTCCGACTGCAGTCAGGCTAGCCAAGAGTTGCATCAACCGCGGGTTGGATACCGATCTCGGTACAGGCTGCGCGTACGAAATCGAAGCATTCGGGCTGTGCTTCGCCACGCCCGAAGCACGCGAAGGAACAAGGGCGTTTCTGGAAAAACGGAAGGCTGACTGGAAAGCAAGAAAGGAGTCGTAATGACAATCGGCAGAGCAAAGGACACTGTGATTCTAAGTGCGGCACGGACTGCGATTGGCCGTTTCCTGGGCGGGCTTGCATCTCTGCGCGCGCCGGACCTAGGCGCCGTGGCAATCAAGGCCGCAATCGAACGCGCCGGGGTAAATTCGGCTGAGGTGGAGGGCGTCATCATGGGCAACGTGTGCCCGGCCGGTATCGGCCAGGCACCGGCCCGCCAGGCCGCAATCCTAGCCGGTCTCGCGCCCGAAATCCCGGCGTTGACCGTGAACAAAGTGTGTGGTTCAGGCATGATTTCTATCAATCTGGCATGTCAGATGCTCAAGGCCGGCGATGCCAAGCTCATTGTCGCTGGCGGGCAGGAGTCAATGTCGAATGTGCCATACTACTTGAAGACGTTGCGCAACGGCAACAAGATGGGTGATACCAAGCTACAGGACGGCATGATCTACGACGGCATCTGGGACTTCTTCGGCGATGTCCATATGGGCGCATTGGGCGACTTCACCGCCCAGAAAGCAGGCATCACCCGCGAGGAACAGGACCGCTGGGCAGCCCGGAGCCACGCGAACGCGGTCACCGCAATCAAGGCCGGTAAGTTCAAGGCTGAGATTGCGCCGGTTTCGATTCCGCAACGCAAAGGCGAACCAGTCGTGGTTGACACCGATGAAGGCCCAAGGGCCGACACCACCTATGAGAAACTGGCCGCTCTCAAGCCGGTCTTCACCAAGGACGGCACCGTCACCGCGGGCAACGCATCATCCATCAACGACGGCGCAGCCGCAGTGGTCGTGGCGACCGAATCGTATGCGAAGCAGAAGGGTCTGAAGCCCATCGCCCGCATCGTCGCATACGCTACCGGCAGCGTCGAGCCAAAGATGCTGTTTTTCGCGCCAATCAAAGCAGTACAGACACTGCTTGCTATCCAGGGTGTCAAGATTGACTACTTTGACCTCATTGAGCTAAACGAAGCGTTCGCATCCCAGGTACTGGCTGATGGCAAAGAACTCGGCTGGGACTGGAACAAAGTGAACGTCTGCGGCGGTGGCATCTCACTTGGTCACCCGATTGGTGCGTCCGGGTGCCGGATTGTCGTGTCGCTCATCCACGCGCTGCGCGACCGAGGCCTGTCCAAGGGACTTGCCGCAATCTGCCTCGGCGGTGGTGAAGCGACGGCACTGAGCATCGAACTGATGTAGCGACGGCTGGTCATTACAGACTTCTGCACTGCTGCAATGAAGTCGTAATCACCGTATCGAAGTCCAGTGGTCACAAGGCTCCAAAGCAGCGCCTATCACGCTCCAGACCCGGCAGCCACAGTCGCCCTGGGCCGTGAGTTGGCACAGAACCTTGTGCCTGACGACGTAGTCGCCTTCTATGGCGAGCTTGGTGCGGGCAAAACCACGATGATAAAAGGCGTGGCAGAAGGACTGGGTGTGACTGAGACGGTCAAGAGTCCTTCCTTCGTAATCGTGACCCAGTATCGCGGACGGCTACCAGTGTATCACATTGACCTCTACCGGATAGCGGATGACCGCGAGGCTGATAGTGCACTTGCCGGCGTCGACTTCGAACACTATCTTCAGGCTGGCGGCATCTGTCTGATAGAGTGGGCAGAGCGAGCTGAACCACACCTGCCGCAGCGTACGATTCGGGTACGGCTGTCACTGGAGGGCAGAGGCCGCAAGATTGAAGTGACTTGGCCAGAACAACCTCAAACCCTATAGCAGACCCAACTTGTCAGCAGCTCAGAAAGTCCCGGTCTGCAGCCGTGCCAAGAGAGTGTCCAGCGTAGCTGGGAAATTCACGGTCCGGCCCGGCCCGACGAGCAAGGCCTGACCGGACCGCAGTTCGACCCGAAGCAGGCCGAGCCGGCGTGCCAAGATTCTTACACGGGCAATCTTGAGTAGGTTCAGGACCGCAGCCGGACACTGCCCGAACCGGTCCTCAAGCTCGGCACTGAGGTCCTCAAGCTCAGTCTCGTCCGCTGCACCCAAGAGCCGGCGGTACAGAGCAACCCGCTCATAACTGCCAGGCACATACGCCTCAGGGATGAAAGCACCAACGTCAAGCGACAGTTCAGGCTCAGCCGTGACTGTCTCGCCTTTGAGCCGCGCAGCCGCCTCCCTGAGCATCTGGGCATAGAGGTTCAGTCCGACCCTAGCTACATGACCGTGCTGGCGAGTTCCCAAAATGTCACCTGCACCCCGGAGTTCCAAATCACGCAAGGCGAGCAGGAACCCAGAACCGAGTCGGGAGTAAGCCATTAGTACGGACAGTCTCTTGCGGGCTTCATCAGTCAGTTCCCCACTTCCCGGTACGACAAACAAAGCATAGGCCTGACGTCCTGATCGGCCAACCCGACCGCGAAGCTGGTGCAGGTCGGCAAGCCCGAACTGGTCGGCCCGGTCCACGATGATGGTATTCACATTCGGCAAGTCAAGCCCAGATTCGATGATCGCGGTGGACACTAGCATCTGATGCCTGCCCGCGGCAAAGTCAAGATAGATTCCCGCAAGCTCACGCTCCGGCATCTGGCCATGTGCGACGCAGATGTCAAGGTCCGGAAACAGTCGCTCGAGCCGCCGGACAATGGCCGGTAGCGACGCAATGCGATTGTGCACGAAGAACACCTGCCCGCCGCGGTTCACTTCGCGCTCAACGTAGCGGACAACGAGGTCATCGCTCCAGGACGCAACTTCAGTGAGCACCTCCCGTCGTCCCGGAGGCGGCGTGTTGATCGTCGAAATGTCGCGTAGACCAATAAGCGCAAGGTAGAGTGTTCGCGGAACCGGCGTTGCGGTCAGAGTCAGGACATCCACCGAGGCCTTGAGCCGCTTGATCCCCTCCTTCTGCCGCACACCGAACTTCTGTTCTTCGTCTACGACCAGAAGCCCAAGGTCGCGGAAACGCACCGCGGAACTGAGCAGGAAATGAGTGCCGATAACGATATCCACCTTGCCGGCCTCAATATCTGCGATTATCTGACGTCGCCGTGCTGGCGCAACAAATCGCGAAAGCATCTCGACCCTGACCGGGAAGAAATCAAGCCTCTGTCGGAATAGGACGTAGTGCTGATAGCATAGGATGGTAGTCGGAACTAGCACTGCAACCTGCTTCAAACCGGCCACAGCTTTCAGTGCCGCCCGCAGAGCAATTTCGGTCTTGCCATAGCCGACGTCACCCGCGACCAACCGCTCCATCGGTCGTGGCCGCTCCATGTCCGTCTTCACCGCAGCGAGCGCCGCAAGCTGATCGGGTGTTTCAGTGTAGGGAAAGGATGCCTCAAGCTGAGCCTGCCAGTCTGAATCGGGTGGGAAGGCAGTGCCCGCTATCAAACTGCGTTGAGCCGCAAGCTCTAACAACTCTGCGGCGTACTCGGCGCTGGCCCGTGCGGCCCGGGCCTTAGCCAGTAGCCAGGAACGGCCACCAATACGGTCAAGCTCGACGGGCCTGGCGCTACCGATGTAGCGGTCGAGCATTCCCAGATTCTCGATCGGTACGTACACGCGGTCGTTACCGCGATAGCGCAGCTCAAGGTAGTCCTTCTCGACTCCACCATGACTGAGACGACGCACCCCCTCGAACCGGCCAATCCCGTGGTTGATGTGGACGACATAGTCACCAGGCCTCAGTGCCACGAGGTTATCAATCGGCACGCCCTTGAACCGATGCCGCACTACCTGACGGAGTGGCACGCCGAAGAGTTCGCGTTCGGTCAGCATTACGTAGCCCGAACGCTGGTTAGCGAATCCCGCACTCGTCGGTCCGGCAATGAAAACCGGACTGGTGACCGCCGAGGCCCCAAAACGATTTGCATCCGAGCCAGACATTAGAACCCGCGCCACGCGGGCACAGCGCTTCTTCGTGCTACAGGCAATGAAGTAGCGCCGGCCTGAACTCACAATTTCCGTGCGCAGCAGTCCGAAGTTACCACAATAGCTCGGTGCCGGCAGACAATCGAAGTCGAAATCGGCACCCTGGTCAGCGGTCAAGATGACACGTGGAGTAATGGCACGTATCGGAGTTTCGCTAATTATGACCCACGAAGGCGGAAGTAACTCGACAAGGGTGCGGCCGGATGGCTCAGGCGGGTGCCGCGTGATAACCGAGGTGCTCGCAATCTGTCCGACCGAACGTTGGGATAGCGCATCAAAAGTCCGCAAGGAAGCAATCACGTCGTTTAGGAATTCGCACCGTATCGGCGCCTCAGCACCTTCAGGAAAGACGTCAACGATGCCGCCACGGAGCGCGTACTCACCTGGTTCCGTGACAAGATTGACTCGCTCGTAACCGGCGTCATCGAGCCACTCGACCAAGTTGGCCGGCGAACTGACAAGGCCAGTACTCAGAACAAGCGTCTGCCGCTGGACAGCAACCGGCTCGGGCGCCGGCGACTCAAGGCAGTAGCTGTCGGTAACAAATAGTTCAGGTTCATCCTCCACTACCGTGAGGTCTGCCGGACTGAGGACCGAAGCCGGGACGTTGCCAAGTGTGCGACCGTCAAGTGCGACCGGGCCAGTTTCATTTGGGTCAGAAAGAACAAGGACTACAGGCCGACGCAGACGGGCGGCAAGTTCCGCACCGAACAGTGCGCGCGCGGCGTTGACAACTCCGGTAACACTGACTGACGCACGGCCTTCGAGGCTCGAGACCAGCCGGTCGAACGTCGGCCCGGCTGAGAACAGCCTCGCGAGTGCCTGTGGCTCAGGCCGCACTGTTCCATGCTAGGGAATAATCGGGCCGGTTCAACTGCGGGCTGCACGCAGAAAATAGAGAGGGGCTTGCGGCCCCTCTCACGAAGCATGCCCTCAGGCTACTTCTTCTTTTTCTTCGCGGCCTTTTTTACGGCCTTCTTCTTGCAAGCCATCAGACCTCCTTTGTTGCTACGCGTGATGATATGCCGTCAACTTCGAATGTCAAGCAGGATATCATCATTCCCGAGTCTTTCATTGATGTTCTCTGAGAATGACCTTCGTACGTTAGCAGTTCACCTGCTTTCTGGTGACACTTACTCCAGAGTATCAATGGGCGCGACAGCCGAGCTGTCTGGAACCATCGTCCCTTGCCCGGCCGCGGCCGAGTCGGACGCGGTCGGGGCTGGCCCGCGTTCGAGAAAGAAGGAGTATGAACTGAGACAGAAAGGCTCAATAGTAATGGTCGCTGACTCGGTCTTGTGGCACCCGTCGAGCGCACAGACACTGAACTCATAATCGCCGGCCGGCAGCCTGCGCAACGTGAAAGTTCCGGTAGTGTCGCTGGTCTCGATACTGCCAGCGACCGGACCCTGATAACTAACCCGTGCCCGAAGAATGCGCCGGGTGTTAGCTTCATAGACCGCACCCCACAGCGAGCCGAATCCGGCCTTCCGCAACGCAAGACTGACGTCATGCGTGCCTCTCGGTTCAACGAATACTGAGTCCGCTGCCGGGCTGTGTTCCTCCGCGCTGGCCTTGATACGCAGCCAGCCAGTCTCAACTCCGGAGAGAACAAAGTTTCCATCCTCGTCAGTCTGTGATTCGCCCTGCTGTACCCCCGACAGCTCGAACCGGGCGCGAAGCGGCCGACCCGAAGCGAACTCACGAGTACGAATCCGAACCCGGCCGAACTGCCTTGGCTCGAAGTCGAAGCGTATGCCCAACCGATGAGTAAGTCCGAGTGGACCGTACGGCACCAGCGCGTAGTCTAGATGCAGACGGTCAATGTTGACTCCGGCACCGGCGGTGAAGAACGAAGTCCAAGATAGGCTCTGCCAGTCCTGCGGACCGAGCCGGACACCGCCCCGCAGAGCAAAAAGACGGTTGAGTTCATACTCGCCGCCGAAATGGAGGCTCGGATAGTTATCAATCGGTGCATCTGCGTCAAGCAGCAGACAGAAGCGTGGTGCCGAGTAACTCGCACCAACCCGAATCGAGGTTGGCAGCGGATATTCCTGCGACCCGTACCGCATCTCCGAACCGAGGTTCCGGCCGGAGAACCCGACGCGCAGCCGATGCGTCAACTGGTAGAGCGCGCCGAGGTCGGCCGCAACACCGAGCCCGGTTGTCCGGCTGAGTCTGTCATAGAGCCCCTTGACTGTCAGACCGAGACTGAAGCGACGAGCAACGGTCACACCGTACCCGATCAGGGCGTAGCCGCTGCGTAGTGACACCGAGTCCCCCCGGTTGTTCTCCGGGTCCCAAGTCTCGAGGTCTTCAATGCCTGAATAGACCAGCCCGGCGCCCAAGGAGCCTGGTCCGAGCGGCAGACAGGTCGCAAGATTCTCGTCCCGGGTGTCGAGGAACCACTCGTGGTGCGATAGCCCAAGCTGGGCGGCGCTAAAATGCCCAAGCCCTGCCGGGTTCCAGAACAGAGCGCTGACGTCCGGAACGAGTCCGACATATGTCTCCCCCATCGCACTGGCACGAGGACCTACCGCCACTTTAAGCAGCGGTAGAGCGGTCGTACCGACTTCGCCCGGTCCGAATGATATTAGGAAAGTGAGTAGCAGCAGGTTCCCTGCCATTTCCTGTCCCTCCCCTTGTGTGCCATCACCAGCGGCCTTCTCCCTGAAACCTCGTCCCGAGCTTGCTCTTGTCCCGAACGAAGCTTCCGAAGTTGCCCTGGATCCTGGGCGTCAGACGCCCGGCAAGTTTCCGGCCATCGTAAGTCGGAGACCCAATGCCCCAAGCTCGCCACCAAGCGTACCTTCAGGAATTGTCTAAGACTTGGCAGCGATACGCTAAATGGTCGCATCAACTCGACACGAAATCGGGGCCGGTTGTCAGCAGCATATTCGTGGCCAGTCTGATTACTCATCTCTCAGGTTCGATAATCACCCGGTACGCGGCGCGAGTGGCCAGACTCTGCCGAGGCCACAACTCAAGCAGGCAAATGTACACTCCTGGTGCCAGATGCCGGCCGCTTGCGTTCGTCCCGTCCCATTCGATGACGTGAATTCCCGCATCATAGTCCTCTCCCGTAACAAGCTGCCGGACACACTCGCCCACTCGGTTGTATACCCGCAGGTGCACAATACCTGGCTCGGGGGTACCGAAGAACACCTTGGCCCGGTCGTAGAACGGGTTCGGGTAGGCGTGGACATTCAGTTCCGGAACCGCGGTAACGACTATCAATGCGGTATCCCTGACCGCTGGTTGTCCAGAGAGCGATGCAGAGACGATAACCCGACTGCAGAGCAGCGAGTCCGGATACCCAGCAATGTCGCGGTCACCAGGTGGATAGACACGCAATGCGAACTCAGTCTTCGCCAGTGGCGCGACTCGCGGCAGGTCGGGGAGACTGTCGAAGTCGGTGTCTCGCAGAAGGTTCATTCCTTCAGCGTCGAAGAACGCCGTACGCCAGCCGCGGGCGATTGACCGCGCACTGAGGTTCACGCACGAGCGGATGTTACCGAAGGTTTGTACCCATAGTCGAAGAGTAACGGTATCGGCGAGTCCTAGTGACACATTCTGATCCGGTTCGACGACAAGCCCGGTAATGCCACCTGTAACGAGTGTGACTGCCGTCACACGGTCCTGGATGGCTGAGTCTCCAAAGGACACTGCGACGACGGTCGCCGTATCGCGCTCGCCAAGCTGAATGTATGGGTCTGGCGTCACAAGCAGCGAAATCTCCCCACTTCCGCCCAGCGGCGCCAACGGCCCAACATCGGGCCGGCCGTTTTGGTTACGGTCAGCAAGCTGCTTGCCTTCTAAGTCGGTCAGCCCGTGATTCCATCTGCTCTTCGGCGCGCCCAGTACAAGGTCCGCGTAGTCCTCGACGTTGCCCAGGTTGGTGACTGTCAACTGATAGGTGACAGTGCGGCCAGGCTGGGCTTCGCCCTCTTGGTCCGGCGCGATGCAAATGTCGAGCCGCGGGCGAACTGTGGTCATGAGCCGGACGTCGTCCCACGCCGTACGGTTACTGCCCGAAGTAGCACGCACTTCAGTCGAATCCGTGACTCTGCCTAGCTCGGTCATCAATACCGTGACCCGGCAGACGAACCGGACCGAATCGTCCGCGGCCAAGTGACCCAGGTCCGGAAGCGAGTTTGCGTTATGGTCTGTCAGCGGAACACTCCCGGTGGAGTCGAAAAACTGCACGACCCAGCCAGCCCTCGTGCCTCGGCTGGTTATGTCAATCGTATCGGCCGAGTTTCCTCTATTCATGCAGGTAAGAAAGTAATCAACCGTGCTGCCCGGTGCTGCACTGCAGGCCGAATCGGGTTCTAGCACAACCATCCGGCACACGCCGAATACCGTTGCCCGGAGCTTGTCGTTTGCCGGCCACATATCAGTATGCAGTGCAGTCGAGCAACTGAGCATTTTCTCGCCTGGCTCAACGACCCACGGTACAAATTCAAGGTCGGCCCAGCCACCCGGCACAAGGGAATCAGCGAACGCCAGGCTGGCATAAAGCGGACCAATACGGAACACGACCGGAATCCGCTCAACTACCGTACCCAGATTGTGTACCCTGGCCTTCGGGATGCAGGTGTCGCCCACCGACACAAACGCACCGGGTGAGATGATTGAGACCGTTGCGGCGTCCCGCCACTGCACTTCAACCGCCCCATCTCTCCAATCATTTCCCGGATTCTCATCCTGCTCAAGCCGGGTTGTACACCGAACCACGTGGTAGCCGATTTGGTCCGCAATCCACAGTTCGAAGTGAACTGTGTCGGTTCCGCGGGATGGAATCAGCTTAGTTCGATTCGATGAGTAGAAGTCACCGATGCGCATCTCTACGGGAATCTCGATTGGATTCGGGCCATAGTTAGCGATGCGCGCTTTGGGCGTGACGAGATGGCCGGAGTCAACCGCACCGGATGGAACAATGATTTCAAGAACCGCGGCGTCAAGCTGATGATGGACGTACACCGACTCGTGGATAGCGTTGTTCTTGGCATACTCGTCACCAGCAAGCGCAACCGAACAGGTGACGGCGACGTAGCCATGCGGGTGTGCACACCATTCGCGAAACGTAACGGTATCGGCCTTACCCGGGTCCAGGACCTTGCGCCGCGAGCGCAGGTAGTCGGCACCGATTCGGAATAGCACCGGCACCTCGGTCCGACTGGAAGAGAGATTGACAATACGAGCCACCGGGTTCACGGTCATCCCTGAATCTACAACTTCCTTCGGGCAGAGAATCTCCAAGGCAGCGGCATCGTGTCTCGCAATGACGGTCACCGAAGCGTCGAAAAAGTCATTAGCATCCTGACAGTCACCAAGGAGTGCAGTCGAACAGCGGACCGCATGAACCCCGGTGATAGCTGCAGTCCATTTCGGGAAAAACACGGTATCGGCCTCGCCAGGCTCCACCGCAACGCACACCGTCGAGTCATAGTCTGGTGTGATTCTCATCCTCACCACGATAGACTCAGGCGAGGTTCCGTAGTTCGCAACAACCGCGACCGGAAAAGGGGTTGCGCCTGTGTCCACCTGTCCGATAGGAGCCAGGACCTGGACGGCCGCGGCGTCGCGAAAAGACCGGACTCTCACCGACCCGGTCTTGAAGTCATTCTCCGGCCGCTCGTCTCTGGTAAGTGCGGTCGAACACTGCACCGTCAGCTCCCCGACTGGCAGGGCGATCCAACCCGGGAATCGGACCGTATCCTTACTGGCCGGCTCTAGATACTTAATGCGCGTTTCCTCGTAACCTTCGCCGATGCGCATAATGACTGGGATGACAGCAGCGGAAGGGCCGTAGTTACAAATTCGGCAGAGCGGCGTAAGCACGGTACCAGAATCAACCAAGCCGAGCGGACAGTAGAGGTCGGTGACTGCTGCATCTGGGTGTGTCAGTACCAGGACTGAGTCAACGGCGAGGTCGTTGGCGGTCGCCGTGTCGGTCGCCAACGCCGTAGAGCAGCGGACTGCAAGTATGCCGGCAGGGCCGGCAGACCAGTCATTGAACTCGACAAAGACGGATTCTGCTGGACTGACCACGACCGTACGGCTGTCAGCATAATCCGGGCCGATCGTCATCAGGACCGGCACCAACTCCTGCGTAGCTCCGTAGTTCGCAACCACAGCACACGGCGTCACAACCGTGCCGGAATCAACAGTTCCGGTCGGCGCCACGATTGCGCAGCAGCCGACGTCGTGTCTAGCTACAACGGTAGCTTGGCCTCGAACCGTGTCGTTCGACGGATCAAGGTCCCCGACGAGTGCCACCGAGCAGCACACTGGGAACGAACCCAGCGTGTCAGCGGCCCAGCCTGGGAACATGAGAGTCGTACTGGAGTCGGGTTCAAGCAAGACCAAGGTTGACTCGCGATACCCGACACCAATGGACATGTACGCAGGAAAGAGCTGGGTGTGGGTACTGTTGTTGCGTACGACAGCCCGGGGGATGATGACGGAACCGGAATCCACGAAGCCAGTTGGTGCAACTAACCTCTGTGCCTCGACGTCGGTCCAGACCCGTACGGTCGTCAAAGTGCTCATGGTGTCGTTTGCCGAGAGTTCGTCACCAGCAAGCATGGTCGAACAGCGCACGGCGTGTGTACCAACCTCAATTGCGAGCCAGTCCGCGAATTGTACCGTATCTTGAGTACCAGACGCGATGTGCTTCGACCTCACATCGGTATAGAAAGTCCCGATCTGCAACTTCACCGGAACATCCTGGGGTCCAGTAGAGTTGTTGATGACACGGACCACGGGCTTTACAATCGAGCCAGAGTCAATCGGCCCAACCGGAGCAATGATAGCGGTGACACCAGCATCGAGTCTAGCTACTACCATGACTTCCGCACTGACGGTATCGTTTTGCGGCCGCTCGTCACGGTCGAGCATCGTGGAGCACCGGACTCCAAACGTTCCGAGTGGCGAAGCAGTCCAAGCCAGGAAGAACACAGTAGTGCTCTCGCTCGGTGCCAGAAACACCTCGGTTGTATCCGAGTAGTCAGTGCCGATTTGCATCGCAACCGGTATCATCGCCTCGCTCGTACCAAGGTTGGCAACTCTGGCACTAGGTACGACCACGACGCCGGAGTCAATTGTACCGGCTGGCATCTTGATACTGATGGCGGCGGCATCAATACGCCGGATGACGGTGACATTGTTAGCGATGGTGTCGTTCTCTGGGTGCTGGTCCATGGCAAGCAGGGTCGAGCAGCGGACCGGGAATGTACCGACTGCTTCTGCACTCCAGGTATCAAAAGTGAAGGTGTCGGTCTGA
>JBDRUN010000076.1 GCA_039801365.1 candidate division WOR-3 bacterium | reverse complement strand
TTGCGACCCTTGCCGGTCTTGTCCCGCTCGGCCAGAATCCGCTCCTGCACCGCCTCAGGAGTCCGGTTGGGGCTGTGCCGAGGCCGACGCGACCTATCTCCCAGTCCAGCCAAGCCTTCGGCCTCGAATCGCCGCACCCATTTCCGGACCACATTCCGGCTGGTCTTGCAGCGTCGGGCGGTTGCCGAGATACTGCCGGTCTGAGCATGAATTGCTACTAGCTTTTCCCGGCCGATCATGCTTGCCTGCTTCTTACGTTGCCGGTACAATTCGCCGTAGTAAACCATCGTGGGCTCCTTCTGGTTTTCTTGAACCTCGTACAGTCTACCAAAGGAGCCCCGATGGTTTCAAGTAGCCGGCCAAACCGGCGCACAGCCGAGCGCGTGCCGACCACCTGCTGCGTGCTGCGTCGATGTTTGCGGCCACCCCTGCCAGTAGAACTTCCCCTACGCTGGTAACGATGTCTTGACCCTATTACTGGTTCCGGTGTCAAACCACAGCGAAAATGTCATACCTACACCACAGCGAAAGTGTCATAGGCACTTCCTGCCAAAGTCCGTCCAGGCTTGGGTTGGTCCCGCAGGCGAATGTGAGGGATCTCACCGACCCGGTCATGCCAGATGTGGACCGTGCCATCAAACCATTGCTGTACCGTGACCCTGCTGCCGGCAACGCAGACACTGCGAATGTTGGGCTTGAGTTGGTAGCGATGCCCCTGGTAGCGCAGAGTGTTGTCATTGGCAACCTCCCGGGTAGTCTTGCCACACAGCACGGTGCGCAGGTCAAGTCCCTCGGGTACCGGCCTGAAGGCGGACTCCGGCTCACGCGGCTTGACCCCGAAGCGTTCAGCATACTTGGGGATGAACACCCGGTTGAGATAGTCTGTGGCCCGCAGAGGGTCAGTGATGTGGTGATGGTCCAGTTCTGCCACCAGCCGGTCCTGAAATGACTGGTTGATACGTTCACCTCGTCCCCGAGCCTGCGGGCTGTTGGCAAAGATACATTCCACCGCCAGTGTCTGCATGGCAACCTCGAAATGCGTCGGCTGGTCGTCACGCTGGAACCGATGCACCCCGCCATGCCGGGTGGTGGTGAATTGACTGGCCCGATCGAGATACAAGGCCCCTGGGAGGCCGTAACGGCGGGCAACGTGATAGAAGACCTCAAAGCAGCCGGCAAGCGTTTCCTGGGGGTCGAATTTGCCCCAAAGTGGCCTGCCGGTAGCGTCGTCGGTGGCGAGGATGAGGGTTGCGGATGGGCGATTGGGGCCAAACCAGGGATGGGGACTGCCGTCGATGAAGACCAACTCGCCGAAGCGGGCGTGGCGTTCCCGGCAACGGCGGCGATTGCCTTGCGACCGGTGGCGACGTTTGGCCGGGACGCCAGCGGCTCGGAGCCAACGGCGAACCGTCTCCCGGTTGACCTTGAGCTGATATTCTTCGGCAAGGGCTTCGGCGAAGTGGTAGTCGTTGTACTTTGAGAACTTGGTCTTGTGGAGTTTGAGCACGTACTGGCGCAGGGTAGCGGGTTTGGCGTTAGCTGGCTGCCGGTTGCGGTTACCGTGGATGACTTCTTTGGTACCGAGGGCACGTACCTTGGCTTTGAGGCGGAATACCTGGCGTATGGAGAGCTGGAGCATCTTGGCTGCGGCACTAGCTGAAAGGTCGAAAAAGGCCCTTTCGATTACCCTTAGTCTAACCAATTCGGACTCCTTGAGCAGAATTGATGCATTGTCCATGAACACAGCATAACCTGGCTGTGTTGCAATTGTCGAGCGCCCGTCAAGACTGACATTTTCCCTGTGCCATTGCCCTATGACATTATCCTTGTGGTTTCACACCCTATTACTGGTTCCGGTTGACTTGGGGCACCTGCTCAGCTATCGTTTCTTGATGCTCTCTATAACTATCGTTCTCTTGCTTGTATCTGGCCAGACTCCGACCGATTCCGGGTACATCTCGGTCTACTCCAGTCTGCCTGGCATTTCGGTCTGGCTCGGTGGAGATTACATCGGCCGAACTCCCATAGCGTCCCATGCCGTCAAGCCAGGGTCGTACAACCTGACCATCGCCTCCAACGACAGTCTGGATGTTCTCTATGCCCGATTCCGCTCCGGACGTCTCGGCCAGAAACTGTCATCCCTGTGGTCCCTAGCCTCGATTGACGCGGGCACGTTCCAGCTCGACGTGAAGCCCGGAACCAATGTCGAAGTTTTCATTGACTATGGTAAGGTGCTTGCCGCGCCCTGTCGGGCCAAGTGGCTGACCGGGCTTGGTGTCGGCGGGTTCTTCTTGGCAAGTGTCGGTATTGGAATGCTCATCGGCCACCTCGCATTTTAGGCAGTGTCCCCAAGTCTGTGGTCAACGGCAAAGGTCATTTTTCTCACATTGGCCGCCGGCATGATGCTCGGACTCGGCCCGGCGTCGCCCCCAAAGCGCCTCCCACTTGTGCGCGAAGCAGAGTTCTACGAGAAACTCGACCGCAAGCTGGTTCGGTGTCGGCTCTGCCCACGGTATTGCACCATCGCACCAGGCCAGCGGGGCGTGTGCCGGGTGCGCGAGAACAAAGATGGCAAGCTTTACTCTGTCGTATACGGCCGACCATGCACGATTGGCAAGGAACCGATTGAGAAGGCTCCTTTCTTCCATTTCCTGCCAGGTTCCAGCCGCATCGTGCTTGCCACTGCGGGGTGTAACCAGATGTGCAAGTACTGCCAGAACTGGGAAATCTCGCAGTCTTCGCCCGAAGACCTACCAAACTACGACCTGCCACCCGAAAGCATCGTCGCCATCGCCAAACGCGAGAATGCGCCCATCGTCTGCTTTACATTTTCCGAACCGATAGTTTTTTACGAATACATGGCCGACATCGCGCAGCTTTGCCGCAAGAGTGGAATACGGACCGCAGTCGTCACCGGCGGCTATATCAATCCCCAACCGCTCAGCAAGCTTTGCTCTCTGGTTGATGCCATCAAGATTGACCTCAAGGGTTTTACCGACGACTTCTACCGCGACGTCTGCAGCTCCAGTCTTGAACCCGTGCTTGAAGCCTGCAAAATTGTCGCCCGTAGTCCGGGTATCAGACGGCCGGTTCACCTTGAACTCGTGAACCTTGTAGTACCGGCTTTGAATGACGATACCGCGGGCCTGAGGAAAATGTGTTCTTGGATTCGCGACAGTCTGGGCGACACTGTACCAGTTCACTTCACCCGCTTCACTCCGAACTACAAACTCGCCAACTCACCGCCCACCCCGATCGCAACGCTCGAGCGGGCCGCAATAATCGCCAAAGCCGCAGGCATCAAGTACGTTTACGTTGGCAACGTACCCGGACACTGGTTGGAGAATACTTACTGCCCCAAGTGCGGCAAGTTACTCATCAAGCGTCAGAGTTACGCCGTGACCGAAAACAACATCAAGAACAACTGCTGCCGCTTCTGTAAGACAAGGATTCCCGGAGTTTGGCAATGAAAGGACGGGCAGACAGCACGCCGTGGACAGGCCAGTAGTTTTCTTTGCACCACCAGATCGGGCATGGGATGCAGTCGGCCAGGTGCTGGAGTATTCGGGTTTCCTAACCCAACTTAAGCCCAAACGCAAGGTAGGTCTGAAGGTCCATTTTGGCGAAGCTGGAAACACAAACCACCTTGACCCCCAACTGGTTCGGGCCGCCGCGGTTGCGGTGAGCTACCACAATCTTCAGCCGGTTGCAGTCGAAACCACTGCTCTGTACCGCGGCCGGCGTCAGAACGCCAGCGAACACATCAAACTGGCCAAGGAACATGGGTTCGGCATGGAAAGAATTCTTGCCCCGATCGAGATTCTTGATGGTGAACACGGCGAAAAATTCTACTCGGTACAGCTGGAGTCAACCATCGTCCCAAAGGCCAGGCTTGCCCAAGGTTTGCGGCGTTTCCACTACCTCATCAACCTCGCACATTTCAAAGGCCACTTCGTCGCTGGGTTCGGCGGAGTGCTCAAAAACCTGGCGATGGGCCTTGCGGCCAAGGCCGGCAAGCTAGAAATGCATTCCAGCTCCAAACCCTTCGTTGATACTGAGAAATGCATATCCTGCGGCGAATGTATCGAATACTGCCCCCACGAAGCAATCAATTTCGTCCGCTACGTTGCCAAGATTGGCCGGAGCTGCGTCGGCTGTGGTGGTTGTCTCGCGGTCTGCCACCAGGGGGCAATCCAAGTCAATTGGAACGCTGCCTCAGAACTGGTTCAGCTCAAGATGGCTGAGTACTGTCGGGCTGTGCTCTCAGGTCGAAAGGTATTTCACTTCAATTTCTGCCTGAAGCTAACACCGAACTGTGACTGCTATCCACAGACCGAGAAGCCGTTCATGCCCGACGCCGGCGTATTCGCTTCACTTGACCCTGTAGCCTGCGAGCAGGCAGCATTCGACCGCATCAGCCCTGGGCTGCGGAACCTCTACCCGCACCTCCACCCTGAGACTTTGCTTGAGGCCTGTGAAAGAAATGGTACCGGTTCCCGTGCGTATCGGCTAGTAGAACTATAGAAAGAATGACCAGCCAGGATCACCGACGCTATGACTTTCCGCCTACTGTGCGGCTAGAGCTATTCGAAGGCCCGGTCGAGCTTCTCCTTTACCTTGTGCGCAAGAATGAACTCGACGTTCTGGATATCCCCGTTGGCCGACTGACCGACGACTTCCTTGGATTTGTGCGAGCCGCGGTTGACCTGAATCTCGAGGCCGCGGCCGACTTCCTCGTCATGGCCGGGGTCCTCTTGCGCCTAAAAATGCGCCGGCTTCTGCCGCCGAAAGCAGAAGAAGATCTCTCAACACCGACCGTAACGCTTGACCAAATACTCGACGAATTCCGACGCTATCAACAGGCAGCTCGAGTGCTCTCCGAAAAGGAGCAGGAACGCCGGCTCATGTTTCCACGTCCCCTGGTTGTACTTAGGGATGAGGCTGCCACACAGGAGGAGATTATGGTTCTGACCTTAGCCTTCCGCCGGCTACTCGCCCGACTCAAGCCTGACCGTTTGGTTGAGGTCGCGCCCGTAAGAATCCGTTTCGAAGACAAGCTCGCTGAACTGCGGGCATTCCTGCACGACCGGACCAAGGCTGACTTCGAGGAAGCTTTGGCAAGCAATACAATCACTGAACTCATCATCATGTTCATCTGCGTGCTCGAACTGGTTCGGTTGGGTGAAATCCGGATTTTTCAGGAGGAACAGTTCGGCCGAATAACGCTTGAGCTGCGCACCGAAACAGCCGGAACTGTAGATTCAAGGGACACCGAAACACACATCGCCTGATGATACTGGCTCGCTTGACCACATTTCAGCCCACTCTACAATAGACTGTGACTATTCTCGGCACCGGCTTTGGCTGGATTGAGACTGATGTCGGCCGGTTCGAGCACGACATCGTCGTGTTCCCAGACGGCAGCGTCGGAAACCGTTACGACCGGCTTTCCGGCTCGAATCACGAGTTTGGCCTAGCCGAAGCGACCGCTGCATTGTGTGGCACGACTGCTGATATTGTCCTCGGTACGGGTCAGTATGGTGTCGCCACCGTACCAGATTCCACCCGCCGTCACCTCGCCTCCTGCGGTGTCCAGTTGCACGTTGCACCGACGCCCAAAGCAATTCTCATATACAACGAACTGAGTGTTCCCAAGTGCGGTATTTTCCACGTCACGTGCTGACATGACCACCGGACTCCCATTCAATTCATCGGTTGCCCAATGAGAATCTTCACTCTCGGCACCGACCATCGGCCGGAGTACGACTTTGCCCGCATCCTGGTGAAACACGGTATTCAGGTCGTGTGCGACCTGCGCCGTTCTCCTGATGCAAGAGAAGAGTACTTCCGCCGCGACGGGCTGCAGGCGTTGTGTGCAGCACACGGGATTGACTACGTATTCTTGGGTAACGAGCTGGGTGGACCCCAGGACGGAGACCTGGCCGCATGGGCAAAAACTGAGAAGTTCAAGCGGTGGGTTGACATCATCCGCCGCAAGCTGGAGCAGCGCGTGTGCTGCCTCCTGTGCGCCGAACGCAGTCCCGAGCGCTGCCACCGCCGTACGATCACTGATGAACTGGCAAGACAGGGCATCGAAGTAGTCCATCTGTTGAACGAGACTACATTCTGGGTTCCCCGACACCCTGCCCCCAATCGCCGAGTTCGTACCTCCCGACGGTGAGAAAATCTGAACTCGTCACCGAAATTCTCAAGCTGAAAAGACAGAAGAACGCTATCATTCTCTGCCATAACTATCAGCCGCCGGCAATCTACGACGTGGCCGACTTCATCGGCGACTCGCTCGAGCTCTCACGCCGCGCAGCCGAGACAAACTCGCCCCTCATCGTATTCTGCGGAGTACGGTTCATGGCCGAGACCGCCAAACTTCTGAACCCCGACTCAAAGGTCGTGCTGGCCGAACCACGGGCTGGATGCCAGATGGCCGACATGATCTCCGCCGCCGCGCTTCGGGAGAAACGGAAAGAACTCGGTGATGCGGTCGTACTCGCCTACATCAACACCCCGGCTGATGTCAAGGCCGAATCCGACATCTGCTGTACTTCAGCCAACGCAGTCAAGGTTGCAAACTCGCTTCCAGCCGGCCGGCAAATTCTATTTGTGCCCGACAAGAACCTTGCCCTTTACGTTGCGCACAAAACCGGCCGAGACATCATCCCCTGGGAAGGCTTCTGTTATGTCCACGCATTCTTCACGATCAAGGACGTCCGCCGTGTCCGCCGCGAACATCCTGGGTCTTTCGTTGTTGTCCATCCGGAGTGTCCTCTGGAGGTAATCGAGGCAGCCGACGAATGTGCGTCGACCGGCGGCATGTATCGGCTGGCGCGACAACACCGTTCAATGGTCCTTGGCACCGAAGCCGGAATGTGCCAGCGCATCCGCCGTGACTTTCCGAACAACGAGTGCTTTCCCCTACGCCGCACTGCGCTTTGCCGCAACATGAAGCTCACCACGCTCGACAAAGTACTCGCCGCGTTGGTCGGCGAAGTTGAAGAAGTGACCGTACCACCCGAAGTCGCAGCACGCGCCCGCGCCGCAATCGAGCGCATGCTGGCGGTGGTCTAGCCCCGACTGATGCTCGACGGGCCACTCTCCTACAACGACTTCGAGTCAGTTCTCCTTGACAGCGGTCTGTCTGCTTCTAGAGTTTCCCTATGAGTTTCTTTACTTTGACCGCGGTGATCCTCGTTGGTGGGTTTGAGGCCGGCGGCCAGATTGCCGGCGTGTACCCATTTGCTGGACTTGACCGGTTCCATTCCTCAAGCGCTCTGGTCGGTGCCGGAGTCGCTTACACCACCGGCCCGCTCCGCTTCGAGCTCGGCTACCGTTACACCAGTCTACCCGGTGTCCAATCAAGTCCGTACCGGCTTTCCCTGCACCAGGCCGCGTTTGAAGCCGGGTACGGCTTCCTGCGTCGTGGCGACTGGGGCTTGGAGGCAATTGTCGGCCCAGGTTATGCCCGGGCCGAACGGATCTGCGGCTCGGGCCACGAGACCGGCGGCGCTGCGAACGCCGCTTTAGGACTCGGTTTCTTCCAGTATGCAGGCCACAGTCGACTTGCGCTCGGCCTACTTCACACGCTCTTTCTTGAGAAAGGCGGCACCGACAAGCCCGGCATCTCGGTCGCGCAGCTTCTCACCCTCCGCGCGGGAGTGGCATATGTGTTCTTCTAATCACCAGTGCCGAAAGAATCGTACCAGCCGCGCGTGGACGCCGGATGTCAGCCATTTCCTTCCTCGCTTCGTGCTCTCAGTATCTTTGTGTCTAGTCTGCCTCTCCTGCAGCGATATGATTCTGTACCGCTCAGGCGAGGAGTACTTTCCCCTTGTCCAAGGTAGCGAATGGAAGTACGCTGTCGGCAACGATACAACCTACGTGCAGGTCGCCGGTGACAGCATAGTCGCAAATCGTACCTGCATTGTTGTTAATGTGAACTACAGCCCGCAGTTCTGGTATCGCGTGCCTACCCAGGTACGTCGTTTCTTCCGCCACACAGTCAGCCGGGGCGGCATTGAGTACGTGCTCGAAGAACGCTACGGCCTTGTCTACGTTCTCCCGCTGGTGACCGGCAGTAGCTGGGCCGAGACGTTTCAGGACACTGCGGTCATTCTCGGTAGCGATACAATTGCTTACTTACACCGACTCGAGGCTCGGGTCGTCGGAGTTGAGAAAGTCGGTACGCCGGCCGGTAGTTTCGGCCAGTGCTACCGCCTCGACTTCACCGAGGAAGTTCGCTCGCTCGAGGCCGAGACCACTTACTACTCTGAGTGGCTAGCGCCGGGCGTAGGCGTTGTTAGACGTTCGAGTCCAGCTGGCGAAGAACTACTGGCTGAATACCGCATCGGTCCATAGCGTGACGCCCAATCCTAGACCCGCCCCCCGCGACTACATCCCGGTCGCGCCGAGTTGGGAGCGTCAGCCAGACGACACGGACATCTGGCGTCGGGTCGTGATCATGCCTGCACTTGCCCTGAACCAAGTCGAGCGCGAGCTGCTTGGCCCGATTGCCGGTCGCCGGGTCGGCGTGCTCGGAGCTGGCGATGCGATAGCACCCCTTGCCCTAGCTGCGCTTGGTGCCGAGGTGACTGTCATTGACCCGGCGCATGCTCGCCTTGACCAGCTCCTGGTTCGCTGCCAGGTAACCGGCGTCAACATCCAGTTCACTGCAGTTGAACTCACCAACCTCTCTGGGCTGCGGTCTGGCCTATTTGAACTCTGCTATGCCGCTCAGACATCATGCCAGCTTTCCGACTTAGGTCGTTTCTATAAAGATGTGTTCCGCCTCCTGACCGAATCCGGCCGGCTCGTTATCAACGAGTACCACCCGGTCCGCCGTATCTGGAAACAGGAACCCGGTTCACCACGTTTAGTGCGCTCCTACTTCGAGCGCCGCACCGAACGCGGTGAGGTTGACGCGACCGGGAGTCCTGCCGGTCACCACAACCTGCATGCTAACCTGGGACGGTACGAATACCACTGGACCGTGTCTGACCACGTTCATTTCCTCATCCAGGCGGGGTTCCAGGTGACAAGACTCGAGGAAATCGGCGATTCGCACCAGCATTGGGAAGTTGCCAACCTGCGCGGGCTGCCCGAGCAGCTTGTCATCGGTGCCGACCGGTTTCTTGACTGAGACAGTCGGCACTAGTATAATTGTCTAGAGGCTAGAAAAGAGGAACCCTGTGCTAAGTGACCCAAAGGTTGTCAGGCTGTTCGAACTCCTCATCGAGCAGAACAAGACAGCTGTGGAACCAGTTTTCATGCCCAGCCGCGACGGATGGGTCAGTTATCCCCTAGTAGAAGAAGAACTTAAGGTTGACACCGACTACGCGGTACGTCTGCTTGAAGACCTGCACCGGATGGGATATCTTGACAAGCAGTTTGCCGACAAAGTCCTGTTCTGCCCGGCCTGTAACTCCCAGGACCTCAAGCTGATCTCGCTGTGTCCCAGATGCCGCTCTGGTCTCCTTGTCCGGCGCCGGCTGCTTGAGCACAAGAACTGCGGTTACGTCGGACCCGAGCAGGACTTCAACAGCTCCGATGCCCGGCGGTGTCCAAAGTGCCGTACCGAACTCGTACTCATCGGTGGCGACTACCTAAGCCGTGGACTGAGCCACATATGCGGTCAATGCGGCCAGGTGATTGACAGCCCCAACGAAGAGTGGACCTGCCGTTCCTGTGGTAGAACCTATGGCAAGCTCGACGTTCGGGAACAGGTTCTCGACCGGTATGTCGTGAACCAGGCGCAGCTCGCCAAGCTCCGGGTCGAGCGTATCCCAAAGGCCAAGGTGCACGAGTTTCTCGCAAAAGAAGGTTACGAAGTCCAGGAGTCAGTCCACGCTGTCGGCCGTTCCGGGGCTGAGCATGAAATCGACCTGTTGGCGACCAAGCGATCCGGTCCTCTGGAGCACCGAGTCGTGGTCGGTTTTGCAAGCGCCAATGAGGCAGTGGACTCTGAGGAAGTAATCAAGCTCTACGCCAAGGCCTACGACGTCGAAGCACAGGATATCATTCTCGTTGCCTCTCCAAGACTAAATGATGACGCCTATCACTTCGCTCGCCATTATCATATCCGTGTATTTGACGTAGACCAGCTCAACCGGTCCGACGCCCGCTTGACGGTGTGAAGGGCCCCTCGGCCACTTGCCGCTCGTACTGTCTGCAACCCGGCCCAAGGCACGGAGCACTGAACGCTTGTTGACATCCTGAGCTAGCTGATTAGTCTCTGAGGATGCCACGGCGAATATTCATTTGGGCCGCAATCGTTTCCCTGTGCCTCGACCAGATTTCAAAGGTCTTGGCCTACGGAATGCTGACCGAACACGTCAGTTACCGGTTGATCGGTAATCTCGTACGGCTGTCCCTCACTACAAACAGCCAAGGTCTATTCGGCATGTCCTACGGCCCGCCAGTCATCTACTTCATTCTGCCGGTCCTGGGAATCGGATTGGTACTCTACTTTGCGCTACGGACGCGGGACAAGTGGCTGACCATAGCTTATGGGCTGGTTCTTGGCGGTGCGGTGGGTAACCTCGTGGACCGGGTACGACTGGCTGGCCGAGTGATTGATTTCATTGACATCGGCGTGCGCGGCTGGCGTTGGTATACTTTCAATCTGGCTGACCTCTGGGTTGTTGTCGGGGTCATTCTTCTGCTCTTCCGCGAATTCTTCGGCCCACGTGCCAAACCGCAGTCGACGACTGACCGGCCTGCGCCGGACGGACTCAAAGATGAAACTGTCAAGTCTGTGGAGTCTGCGGATGGGACAGGCCAATGAATGTCTATCTCGATAACAACTCGACCACGCGCATTGACCCCCGCGTGGCCCGCTCGATCGAGCCGTACCTACATGAAGTGTACGGCAACCCATCGAATATCCACCACTTCGGTCGGGAATGTGCCGAAGGTCTGGCCCAGGCCCGCGAGCAGGTTGCCGCCTTCCTCGGCGCGTCTCCAGACGAAATATTCTTCACGAGCAGCGGCACCGAGTCTGACAACTTGGCAGTCAAAGGCGTGGCTGCGGCACGAAAGGAAAAAGGCAACCATATCATCACGAGCGCAATCGAGCACAGCGCGGTCCGAGGTAGTGTCAGGTTCCTGGGTCGCAACGGCTGGCAGGTCACAATACTCCCAGTCGACCGGCATGGCCTCGTTGACCCTGACGACGTACGCCGATCCATTACCGATAAGACCGTACTGGTCTCAGTCATGCTTGCCAATAATGAAATCGGCACCATCGAGCCAGTTCGGGAAATTGCTGCTGTCTGCCGCAATGCCGGCGTAACCTGCCATACTGATGCCGTTGCAGCCGCAGGCAAGATTGAAGTAGACGTTCAGAAGCTCGACGTTGACCTGCTCACGATCTCAGGACACAAGCTCCACGCGCCCAAAGGCGTGGGCGTTCTCTACGTCCGGGAGGGCACGCCCCTAGAACCGCTGCTTCACGGCGGACATCAGGAGAAGGGATTACGTCCCGGCACCGAGAACGTCATCGGCATCGTTGGTATGGGAGCGGCGTGTGAATTACTGGGACAGGAGTGGCAAAGCGACGCTGCAAGAATGCAGCGGCTACGAGACCGACTCGAACGCTCAATTCTAGAACGTGTGCCTGAGGTCAGAATCGAAGGCCACCCGGAAAAACGGGTGCCGAACGTCTGTCTCGCTACTGTTGGGTACGTGGAGGGCGAAGCTCTGATACTTAGCCTTGACCTTGAAGGTGTTGCGGTCGCGTCCGGCTCAGCTTGTTCCGCTGGTGAGGCCGGCCCCTCACCGACAATCGAGGCGATCGGGGTTCCAGACATGTTCAAGAATGCGCCGGTCAGATTCTCCCTGGGTCGCGACACGACCGAGGATGAGATAGACTATGCCGTTGAGGCATTCGCCCGGGTTGTCGAACGTCTCCGCTCCATCTCACCGGTCTGGAAAAGGCACTAGTCGGCGCCAGCCGCGACCGGCGTCTTACAGACCGCTAGAGTTTCAGAATCACGAAAGCAAGCGCAGTCCTACCCAACGAGAACCGTGCGATTCGCGACTCGATTCCAAGGACACGTCTGGTGTCAGAAACCGCCCATCGTAGTAACTAACATCACTCAATTTTGGCCGGCTAAGCTCGTAAGCGATGACCACACCGGCCGACATGAAATAGTGACCGGTGCAACCAAGAAACCCTGCGACAGCTATACGTTCAACGCATTGCCACCAAACGCCATTCACCGCCAAACGCAGACCCTGACCAAACCTCCGGCCATTGCCGGTACCAGTCGGCCGCGCTCGCCAAAGAACAAGCCCACTGCCGCCAGCGCCGGCAGCAGTGGGTTCCCAAACAAGACCGAGGGGCCGGGCGGGGACAGCACGATTTGCAATAACGTCAAGTCCGATACCGAACGCAGCACCAACCATCAACACCGTACTAAGCCTCGCTACAATACATGCCGGCCTGCGCCGCCGACCGTATCTCGATAGTATCTCCGCGAGCCAGACAGCAAGCATGACCACGGGGCAAGCGGCGGGTCAGGCCGCAGGGAAGGCACCCGGCCAAGCTGCAAGCCAAGCGGTGGGGCAAACCGCGACCCCGGCAGCAGACCAGGCTGCGAGGTAAGCCCATGGACAGGCTGTGGGCTACGCGGTGGGTCAGACCACGAGCTAAGCGGCGAGACACACGGCATAACAGATAGCGGGTCAGACACTGATGGAGGCGGCTAGCAAGAGTGTGAGCCAGGCCGCCGGACAAAGAACAGGGCAGTCAAAGAGCCAGGCAGCAGACCGAACAGCAGGGCAGGCGGCGTACCAGACCATCCCGTGGATAGTGAAATGTCACACTCTGACTTGCCCGCACATCTCATATAGAGAAATCCCCGTTCCCGCTAGCCAGCGCATTCCTTTCCTGGTCTACCCGACAGGCACAAGTAGCAGTCAGACGTCCAGCACCAAGGTTACCCGGAAACATTCTTTGCTGACAGCAGACGGCTTGGAACGGTTTCCAATACCAGACACAGAGACAGGCCCCTCGAGCTTGTATTCGTGGTAGGTCGGAGTCTTCACCTCAACCTTGAACCCGTGTCGGTCAGGGTCGTAGGACTCACCATGAAGGACAGCAGCAAGTGTCCAACCACCAGAAGCTATAGACCCTGGACTCGGAACTCGGGACTCGGTACCCTGGTACCGAACCCGGACTTCGGCTAGGCGGACGGCAAAAGATTCGGTCGAGAACAGAAAAAGGAGTTCCCGAAGCCAGTCCAGAAAGAGTTCCTCAAGGTTCGGGCTCTCCAGTTTGACCTCTCTTTCCCGGTTTGGTTCCACCTTGCCGACGTCGAGCATCAGGTCGAACAAACAGAACGCGGCATTAGTAAACAGCTCGGATAGGTCATGGCCGTAGATTTCGACCTTGATGTCCGAGGTGTGATCAAGTAAGCGATAGGCAGGCCGGTGATGCGGTATCTCGGTAGTCAATCTTTCACCCGGCCAGGACAGAAATCGCAGGACTCAGGGACGCACCATCGTACTTGTGGTTGTCGTGTTGCCTTGAGCGTCTGCTGCCCATACCGCAACCGAACTTTCACCGGTCGGTAGCCTCAGCGCGGTAACGAAACTTTCTTCGCGGGAGTCAAAAATGTAATCAGTTGGTCCAAGCGGCTGCCACGGACCAGCGTTGACCGAGAAACGGCAGGCGGCTATAGGCGACATCTCGTCACTCACGCTGAAAGAGAGCCTGCCGGCACTAGCCATAAGCCCGGTAATCCGGGGCGGGGTGTTATCAATAAGCACGGGTCCGGTAACCAGTTCTGTGGCGAGTGCTGCATCTGGCGGCTGGG
>JBDRUN010000075.1 GCA_039801365.1 candidate division WOR-3 bacterium | reverse complement strand
GCAGCAACGTTTTCACGCTTCCTCGCAACGCAAGCCAGTCTCTTGGCGGAATGCCAGCCGACTTTGCGGCCGCCCTCAGGGGGTCACCATGTACCTGGGCTAGAGCTCAACGCATCGGCCGACGCAAGTCTCGGTACAGAACTGCAACAGAGCACGCCGCACCTTACGTATTTCCTGCAGTTTACCGTGTCTGACCGGGATGAATGGGTTTCACAGCCCGGTTGAAGAAAAGAAAGCGCCGCCACGACAGCCATGTTTACGACGTATGAATCAGTCCCTTTTCAAGCCCGGCGCGATGCTAAGGATACGGATTTCAGAATGTTCTGCGTCCCCCGGTACTTGTCCTGTAGCAAGAAGCTACAGAACTTCTGCAACAAGTGAGCCGGCAACTACCAGCTGTCCGACGGCCGGTGGCCCTGCTGGAAATCAGCCTCAGATTCTTCGGATGAAGTCTGAAGCTCGGTTCCGGGTTCAGCAGCAATCGCCCCTAGTCTTCGCACTGCCCAGCGGGCCGCACGCCGCACTGCGTGTGGCTTCCGACTCAGTGGCCAGGGCCGGCCAAGCTTGCGCAGCCGACTGACTGTCTCAACCGCACGCATGGCCACCAACCCTTCAATTGCCGCAACCTGTGCCTCGATCAGGTCTGAGTCAAGTGCCTCAAGCAGAAACGGAAGCGCGGCGGGATTGCCGATGCGTCCGAGCGAACGCAGCGCATTCGTGCGTACAAGGTCGCTCGGGTCGGAAAGGAGTGCAAGCAACGGCATCGTCGCGCGGTGGTCCCGTAGCTTACCTAGGGCTTCGGCCACAATTGCGCGCACGACTGCGTCGCGGTCCGCCAAGAGAGCGAGCAGGGCCGGTACGACACGCGATTCACCGATTTCGCCCAGGGCCTGAGCTGAGACGATTCTTACCCAAGCAGTCGGATGTGTCAACCCCTGAAGCAGTTTCTCACACGCGCCCCGGTACCGGAGCCGGCCTAGGACGTCAGTCGCCCGAATACGGACTTCGGTCCGTTCGCTGGCCAAGAGCCGGACAAGCGGGTCGAGGGCCTGCTCACCCAGTCGCTCCAGACCATCGGCTGCGATCCCTACAACCTTTGGGTCCGGGTCTTCGAGAGCGTGAACCAGACATTCAGCCGAGCGAACATGCCGAATTCGACTGAGCGCATTTGCAGCCGTGAGTCTGACGCTTGCTTCGCGGTCTTCAAGGCAGCGGCCGAGCGAGTCAATTGCACCAGGGTCTCCGATGACACCAAGGACATCAGCAACCGCGCAACGGACCGTCGGGCTGGAATGTCCCAACAGTTTCTTGAGCGCCGGCACCGCGGCCCGGCCTTCGGCCAAGAGTGACGTCATGGCTCTAATCCGGTCAGACAGGTCGTCGCTGTCGAGCAGTCGCAGCAACGGTTCAATGGTGTGGGCACCGATGGAAAGCAGTGCCTCTTCTGCGCTCCGGCGTGCTTCTGGGCTCATGTCCTCTGCTGCAATACGGCTGAGTGCCTCGACCGCCTGACGGCTACCAATGCGGCCAAGCGCCCAGGACGCAACTGCCCTGACAGCAGGGTCATCGTCCCGAAGCTCGTCGAGCAGCGGGTTCACTGCAGATGGCTCCCTAAGCTCACCGAGGGCCCGGGCTGCAGCGGTTCTCACCTGGCCTGAAAGGTCGCGCAGTAGTTCCAATAGGCCGGGGACTGCGTCCGGCGTACCGACTCGGCCCAGGGCGCGGGCAACTTCAGCTCTGACTTCGGGGTCGCGTTCGGCCAGATATTGGTTGAGGATACCGATTGCCTCAGGAACAGCCAGTTGCCCGACAAGTCGAATCAGAAGACGGTCAACCGGACCTTGCCAGGACCTAAGATATTGTAGCACCGGTCCAACAGCGACCTTGCCGAGCCCAGCCAGCGCCTCGATGGCGTGTTCCCTGACTTCCGGCTCTGGGTCGTCAAGAACGAGCACCAGCGCGCCTGCAGCCTCAGCCGAGCCCAGCCGGCGCAAGTCCTCAATTGCCTTGGTGCGCGCCTGCGGGTCGGGGTCGCGCAGCCGGGCAACCTGTCTCCTTACGGGCAAGCTCGTTCCTTTGCTTCTAGTTGCCTGACCGCTGCTGTTAGCCAATCGAAGTAACGTCTGCTACCGGCGACTACCGGCAAAGCGATGATTTCGGGCGTGTCGTACGGATGGAGTTGCTCGATAGTTCGGATAAGTGTTCGAAGCCGGCCCGGTTTCGTCTTGGCCATACACAACCACTCCCGGCCGGTCTCGACTTTTCCTTCCCACCAGTAGATGCTTGCAACCGGGCCAAGGACTTGGCAGCAGCCAGCGAACCGGTGTTCGACAAGGTAACGCGCCAGTGACTGCGCCGCGGCCCGGGTCGGCAGCGTAGTTGCGACCTGATAGCAGCGAAACCTCACCCTCATAGTTTGCGCCAGACAGCAGCGTTCGTCAAGGAACGTGTGGTAACCTGAGCTCAAAGCCAAAGGCCAGAGGCCCAACCAGGAAAGAAGGCCGACATTGTCTAGGAGCTGATCCAACTGCCGAAGTCCTGGGTTATCTCCGCCATTCAATGCGTGCTCTCGCTGCTTCCGTTTCGATTCGGCGCGGATAGCGCAGTCGTTGACAAGCCTGTTTGATGTTCTATGCTGGCGCGTACCTGGAGGAACGCATGAACAGCAACCGCAGTTGGCTGATTGTCTTGGTCCTTGTGCTCCCGGGCCTTGTCTTCACCGGGTGCCGGGGCGGCGCCGAAGAACAGACCCTCACCGAACCTGAGTCAGGATTCAGCATGACGATTCCGACCGGCTGGAAAATCGGACGGCCGGACTGGTCAGGCCGGAAGAAGTACGTCCCGGCGGCGAAGGCACGGAACTGCTTTGCTTCCGCGGACCAATCCTACCCACTTGGTGCGGTACGTACCTTTCCGCTATCCGATTCGAGCTCACTGGCCGAGTACGTACACCTGCCAGGTGGATTGCACGGGCAACTGGTGAGCGAACAGCCGGTTCTTGTCTGTGGCTACGAAGCAATTGAAGTGATTGGCACTGGATTCGGCGAGGACAAGACCGCGGTCAAAGGAATCTACCGGTACATTCACAAGGACAACAGGGTTATTGTCGCTTCCTTCCTCACGACCGCAGAGCAATTCGCGGAGCTGGAGCCGGTATTCCGACAGTCGCTCGGTACCATCACATTTGAGCCGGCAAAAAACAAATAGTAGTTATCGCCCAGCACTCCTGACGTCAGCGCCGGATCGGCAGCACACCGCGAGTTGCAAAGCTTGCTGCAGCATTGACACCCGGGGCGATTCGGCTAGATTTCCGCAGTGGCACGACGAATAGCAGTCTGCAATCAGAAGGGCGGAGTCGGCAAGACCACAACTGCGGTCAACCTAGCAGCCGGGCTGGCGCTTTCCCGGTGCCGCGTACTTCTGGTTGACCTTGACCCGCAGGCACACGCCACGCTTGGCCTAGGTATTGACCGGACAAAGCTTACGGTCTCACTGTACGAGGCCTTGATTGAAGCCCAGCGGGTAGAAGAGGCGATTGTCCCGGAACGGGCCGAGCGGCTTGACCTCTTGCCTGGTGCAATCAGTCTGGCCGGTGCCGAGGTCGAACTCGTGGATGCACCGGAACGTGAATTCCGGCTGTCCCGTGCAATCGGTCTTGTTGATCCCAAGTACCAGTTCGTGGTTATTGACTGCCCGCCTTCGCTTGGACTGCTGACCCTAAACGGTCTGGTTGCAGCCCATTCACTGCTCATCCCGGTTCAGACCGAATACTATGCCCTGGAGGGAATCTCACGACTGCTCGACACCGTGAACCTGGTCCGACGCAGTCTGAACCCCGGTTTGGAAATCGAGGGGGTGCTCCTGACGATGTACTCGACACGACTGACGCTTGCTCAGCAGGTTGCCGCCGAGGTCCGGAATTTCTTCAAAGAACGGGTGTTCGACACGGTAGTCCCGCGCAGCGTGCGATTGGCTGAAGCGCCGAGTTTCGGCAAGACCGTGTTCGACTACGACAGCCATTCAGCCGGGGCCGAAGCCTATCGAGCATTGGCCGAGGAAATTCTGGCCCGGCACCGGCCATCCGATGTCTGGGAGCCGATGCAACTCAAGGCGCAGTCAGAACAGCCCAGCAACAGGATGTCAGAAGCGGCAAAACCACAGAACACACAGGCCGGCTCGGTGGGAAATTTGCAACACCTACAGACGGGGAATCCGGTTGCTATAGAGGAGAGAAAAGGCAATGACACGCAAGGCGCTCGGTAAGGGCATCAGTGCAATCATCCCGGAAGAAACAAGAGCCGCATTCGCGGTTGAAACCAGACCGGTGCCAGTCGCGGAAATCAGGCCGAACCCGTACCAACCGCGACAGCAGGTAGAGGAGAATCTTGAAGAACTGGCAGCCTCGATAAAGGCCAAAGGTGTACTCCAGCCGGTGGTGGTGCGGCGTTGCCGCGACGGTTATGAACTGGTGATGGGCGAACGCCGGCTGAGGGCTGCGAAGCTGGCCGGACTCGAGACGATTCCAGCAATGGTGCGCGATACTGACGAAGCCGAAATGCTGGAGCTGGCCCTGATCGAGAATCTGCAACGGACCGACTTGAACCCAGTAGACGAAGCCTTGGCATATCGAAAGCTGGTGGACGAGTTCAAACTTACCCACGACGAGGTCGCACAGCGCGTTGGCAAGGACCGCTCCACGGTCACCAATGCCCTGCGGCTTCTGACCCTGCCCTACAAGGTGCGTGACCTTTTGGCTGCAGGCCGAATCTCCACCGGCCATGCGCGCGCCCTCTTGAGCCTGTCCAGCCGACGGGACCAGGTCGAACTGGCCGAGCGGATTGTGCGGGACGGGCTCTCGGTCCGCCAGGTCGAGAAACTGTGCAGTCGGCGTGCCGGGCTCAAGGAAAAGCCCAGGCCCGAGAAGGACGTGTACATCCGGGAGCTCGAGGAGCGACTTCAGGAGGCGCTCGGCACCAAGGTCACCGTCAGTGAGTCAAAGCGGGGCGGCGTAATCGTCGTTTATTATCATTCGCCGGAAGACCTGGAACGGTTGGTGAACATAATGGTACGAAAGGAGTAGAAACCAGCGTGACGAGAACAGGGTCTGATCTTGAACTGACGGTGGTGAAGGGATAGGAGGAGACATCGCGCGGAAGGAAGTGTCGTTCATTGTCACGACTAACTACAGTGCGCGAATGCTCAAGCGCACACTTCCTTTGCCCGTGGTACGGGCAGTACTCGGTCTCACTGCTTTTCTTGCCGCAATCGCGCTTGCCGCACTAATCCTGGCCGGGATAGGCGCATACCAGTTCGGCCGGCTGTCCTATCTTGAGTACCGTAACCGTCAGCTTGAAGCCGAGTTCAACCAGCTCATAACACTCAAGGAGCGCCTGGTTGATCTTGAAGAACAGAGAAAGCGAATGGCCGAAATGCTCGGGGTCGAATTAACTCCGGCACCGGTGGACTGGGGTGCGCCACCACCTGATTCCGGCGTGATGGCCGGAATGACCCTCGGGAGCAGACCGGTACCCAGTGTCGCACCACTTGATGACTATGTCGTCTCACGTGGATTTAGCCCGGCCCATCCGGCAATGGACCTTGCCGCCCAGTCCGGGACCTCGGTCCGGGCAGCCGCGGACGGAATCGTAGCAGAACTCGGCACCGACTCCGTGTTCGGCCTGTTTCTGCTTCTAAGGCACACCCAGGGTTACGAGACTTACTACGCTCATCTTACCGACTGGAAGGTACGTGTTGCCGACACGGTCCAAGCCGGGCAGGTTATTGGCACAGTTGGTTCGACCGGCCGGTCCAGCGCACCACATCTGCACTTCGAGGTGCGCCGTGACGGCGAGTGCATGAACCCAACCTGGATAGTGAAGCAGTAGCCGCGCTACACCGCACAAGACGCCGAAGGTTGGACTCAGGCGTCGAACGTCACGCACAGCATGTCTGGGACCAAAGGCCCGTGACCCCCTCTTCACTCTCCGACCAGCGCCCGAGCATACGTCCGAGGGTCAAATGGCTCCAAATCCTCGATGCCCTCTCCGGTTCCGACAAATCTTATCGGAATCCTAAGCTCAAGCGCAATCGGGATGAGAATCCCGCCCTTGGCTGTGCCGTCGAGTTTCGCAATGATGATGCCGGTAAGATTCAGCCGTTTGTGAAACGCCTCGGCTTGGCGCAAGCCGTTCTGCCCAACCGTGGCGTCTAGGACAAGCCATGTCTCATCGGGCGCTCCTTCCCGCGCTTTGCCGCAGACCCTTTTCACCTTTTCGACCTCAGCCATCAGGTCCTGACGGGTGTGCAGCCGGCCGGCCGTATCAACCAACACGACGTCCATACCACGATTTCGCGCCTTGGCAATGGCATCGTATGCCACTGCTGCTGCATCCTGGCCCTTGGCCGATAGTACAATGTCAACCCCGGCCCGGCCGGCCCAGATCGAAAGCTGAGCCGCAGCCGCATCCCGGTACGTATCAGCCGCGGCTACGACTACTCTCAACCCTTGCCGACCGAAGAAATAACACAGCTTGCCCACGGTTGTAGTCTTGCCCGATCCGTTCACTCCGACAACCATTACCACTGCTGGCAATTCCGTCCCCGGGACTCTGACCTCAGAACCCGAAACTTTCAAGATGTTGACTATCTCCTGCTCCAGAGCGGCTCGCCGGTCCCTTGCCGTCAGCACTCTTTCAGCCAGAAGTCGGCTTGCCTTCACACCAACATCGGCGGAAAGCAGCAGTTCTTCGATCTCGGTATCATTCCGCGCGGCCAGCAGCCGGCGGAATACGTCCCTTGTCTTCGCCAGCCCCTGCCTGAGCCGGTCAATGGCGGATTTCGGCTTATAGCTCTCCAGTTCCGGGTTATCCAAAGGCCGATGCTCCTTGTCGTCCTGGCGGTTCATACTAACGACCGGCCCGGAAAAACACTAGCTGACCGCCACAGCCGCTGCCGAGCTCTTGTAGTCGGCCAGACTGACTGAGACCAGGGTGGATACGCCCGGCTGCTCCGCGGTCACGCCGAACAGTGCCTCAGCACGTTCCACGGTTAGCCGGTTGTGGGTGATGACAATTACCTGGGTGGTCGAAGACAGCTCCTTGAGATAGTCTGCAAATCGTCCGACATTTGCATCGTCCAGCGGTGCATCTACTTCGTCGAGGAAACAGAACGGCGCCGGCTTGACCCGGTAGAAAGCGAACAAGAGCGAAACCGCAAGCAGCGCCTTCTCGCCATCAGAGAGCTGTTCCAATCGCTTTGGATTTTTGCCCCGTGGTCTGGCAACGATTGCGACTTCGGACTCAAGTGGTCTTGTCTCATCAGTAAGCACAAGGTCGGCCTCGCCCTCAAGAAACATCTGCCGGAATATCTCCCGGAAATGGGCGCGCACTTGGCTGTAAGTCGCTAAGAATCGCTCCTTCGCGTGCCGGTCAATCTCAGCCAAGGTCTGGGTCAGATTGTTGCGGGCCGTGACTACGTCGTCGCGCTGGCTGATGACGCGCTCCAAATCCTCTCGCTCACGCCGATAGTCGTCAGCTGCCAGTGGATTCACCGCGCCCAGAGCGCTGAGCCGTTGCCGAACCTGGGCCAGCCGTGCCACCACATCCTCGACTTCAGCCGGCTCAAACGTCGCAAGCTCGGTCTTGTACTCAGTCCTCGCCTCATCCTCGATGGCCTGCCGGCGCTGTCTCAAACTCTGCTCACGCATTCGCTGTTCCATCAGAATAGTCTGGCTCTGTTCCCTCGCTCTGCGCAATTCGGTCAAGTTGCGTTCGAGTTCCTCCTCGACCTCCGCCAGGGCCGTAACTTTCAGTTGGTCAATTCTCGTCTCGACACGCGCAAGCTCGGCTCGGGTCCGCTCGATTTCGGGCTCCAGCATCACCGCTTCCTGCCTCAGCACTGCCGCATCCTGGCCGGCTTTTTCAGCCGCTCGCGCGAGCTCAGCAATTCTCCGCCTTCGTTCCTCAACCTGGCGCCGGGCGTAGCCGCTCTCGGCCTCCAGCCGCGCAACCTGCTGTCGCTGTTCGGCAAGCTCTGCCAGTCGCTGTGCCGCCTGATCTAACATGTCCCGCGCAACCTTCTCCTGTTCCCTCACTTGCTTTTCCACTAAAGCAAGGTTACCGGTCTGCTGCTCAACCTCGGCTACCACTGCCGAAAGTTCGGCTCTGAGTGTCTCCGACGTCTGCTGGTTGCTGCCCTTGGTCCCGCCCAGCCGGTTCAGCTCCGCAAGTATCCGGCTACGGTCCCGGTCCAGCTCCTGAAGCTTGGCTGCCACTGTCTCGAGCTTTGCATCGAGCAACGACTTCTGTCGGCCGGTCTCAACGGCTACCGCTCGCACTTCTTCAAGTTGACGGTCCAGCTCGACACATCGAATCTCGAGCTCACGTTCCCTGTTCTCAAGCTCGAGAACTCGGATTGCGGCTTGCTCTGACTCAGCCTTCTTCTCAGCTTTCAGCCGGTCCATTCGGAGCTGACCCTGTTCGTGTGCCGCAACGACAATTCGTCCGTCGCTGAACCTGGCCCAGCCCTGTTTACTCACCACACAGGTTCCAGACTCCGGGTTCCAGGTTCCCGTTTGTGTATCCGCAACCACAAATGACTGCACCAATTCCCGCAACAGCCCTGGCGCATTCTTCATTACCTCAACGTGATCTGACAGCCGCTCAACTGTTGTCCGGGTCCCGGTCTCCGGGGTTGCCGCAGCCGTGTTCGATTGAGGCGTGTCCTGACTCGGACTTAACGCTGTCCCGCTGCCCACCACCTCATCATTTCTGCTACTGAGAAACCCACACCAAGCCTCAAGTCTTGCGTCAGCCAGTCTCTCAAGCATGTTAACAGTGGGTTCATCTCTCGTAACGAGAAAATCAAGCACCGGTTGCAGTGCAGCCTCGCATGCCCTCTCCCATCCAGGCTCCACTGACACAAACTTAGTGAGCGGGCCAAGCATCGCTTCACCCAGAACGCGGCCGCATTGCGCCCTCCTGTCCGGCCCGGCTGAACTGAGCACGGCGAGGTCCTTATCCACCCAATTCTTCTGCTCGCGTTCCCGGGTCAGCTCCTCGTGGATGCGTCTTCGTTCCTGTTCGAGTTGGGCAAGCTCGGTCTCGAGAAGCGAGACTCGACGCTGGGTCTCCTCATTCCGAGTTCTGACCGCTGATTCGTGCTCCTGCAGTCCTGCCTCATCCTTCCGGCACTGGTCCAGCCGTTGCTCGACCTCGGCGAGTTCGAGCTTCACCCGCGTCACTGCTTCGTCCACGTTCTCCGCCACTGCCTCACTGTGCACCAGGCGGCTACGAAGCTCATGCTGCCGCTCCAGCAGATTCTCGAGCAGCTCACGCTGGGTCTGCTCGTGGCTGCGGAGATCATACAGTTTTCTTTCCGCGGCCCGCGTTACCTCCTGCGCCTGTTGCAGCGCCTGTTCGCGTTGCTCCAGCCCACGATTAGCATCGGCCACTACCTGCAGCGACCGTTCGAGCAATTGCTCAAGTTCGCCCGTGCTGGCGGCGAGCCGATCCTTTTCCTGCTCCAGGTTCCGCGCATTTTCCAAGAGAAACTCAGCCTTCTGGGTACCGATCAGGACCCGGCCCTCAAGTTCGCTCAGCCTGGTACGCAGCGACTGAGCTTGGCTGACCAGGTCATCTTTCAAGCTCTGCTCCTGTCTCAGCCGGGCCCGGTGCTGATGCAATTCCTCCTCCAAACGTCTCACTTCTACCAGCCGGTCGGCATCAGCCTGCTCCAGACTCCCAATGTCCTTCTCCAACGCCTCAAGTTCCCGGCCGAGCGAGTTGAACTCTGCCTTCAGCTCAACCAACCGGTATCCCTTTTCCTCCTCCTTGAGCTTCTCCCATGAACGAAGCTTGCCGGCCTGGTAGCGCAGACTGCGGACCACCCGCTCGCGCTCGGCGATGATGTCCTCAAGCCGAGTGAGGTCGGCCTCGGTCAGGGCCAATTTTCGCTCGCAGTCCGCCTTCGCCTCCTGGTACTTTGCAAGATTGGATGCCTCCTCGAACATTCTGCGAATATTGCCGGCGATAATCTCTCGCATCTGCCGCAGGTCAAATATCGAGTACGCCTTGGTACCGATCCCGGACGCAAGGAATAACTCCTGAATGTCCTTCTGCCGGCACGGCTGCCGGTTCAGGAAATACTCGCTCTCGCCGGTGCGAAAGAACCGGCGCCGGATTTCGATTTCGGCCGGGTAATCCGGCAGGCTGTCGTTGGCAAGAATCAACCTCACGTCCGCGTAGTTGGTTGCGGGAATCGTCGTGGTGCCACCGAATATCAGATCCTCAGTCTTACTGCAACGTAACATGTTGAACGACTGCTCGCCCAGAACCCAACGCAGGGCGTCGAGGATATTCGTCTTGCCACATCCGTTCGGCCCAATGATGGCGCTCATGCCGCTGGAGAAACGGAGCGTGGTCTTTTGCTGGAATGACTTGAACCCAGTGAGCTGAAGCTCTTTTATGTACACTCGGGCCTAACTATAGGAGCATCCCTGTCGAAGTCAAGCAGTACCGGCCCGGTCTGACACTTCAGACCGGACCAACAGCGCATCTGCTTCCTTTGCGCTTGCCGGCTCCACCTCCAATCGCTCGCCGCCGACCAGCAGCGTCACGCGGGACTCTTTCCGCCGGTCGCTGTACCGGGCACACAACCGCGCCGCCAGCAGCCGGTCCGATTCGTCCGACCGGACTGACGGAAGCAGGAGCGCAACCGGTCCGGGCAGATGCTGTGCGTCAACGACCACTGCCCGAACCGCCTTACCTCGCACGCGTTGCAGCAATTCCTCATTCTCCAGTCTATTCCGGCCCACTATCACCTTGCCCCCTGACGGCAGCCGGAAGTGTCGTCCGAAACTCAGAAGTTCAACCATCGCCACCGAATCCTCTCGGTGCGCCAGCGCCTCGCGCAGTCGGGCCGCATAGCCCGCGTCGGTCAGAAGACATCCGCCGGCTGGCGCCGGATAATCGGTGATACCGTACTGCGCCGCAAGCTCCATCTGCCGCTGCCTACCTCTGCCCTGGATGTCCAGAAGTTTCTCCCGGTCAACGACGCCTTTCTGCTCTGGAATCGTAGGCTTGAGCAGCCTTGCCGAGAGCGGCCTCAATAGATACCCCTCGGCTCCGGAACGCCGCGCCACGATGGCCAACGCTTGTCTGTTCTGCGACATCGGTCGCTGTCCCAGCACCTCACCGGTAGCAACGAAGCAATCTCCACTCCCGGCTTCCGAACTTCGGCCTACTGCTGCACCTCTTGTTGCGCGTCCTGCGTTCTTGCTTCGCGCCTGCCCAAACTCCCACGCCCGCCTTACCATCAGGATATGGCAATCAATGCAGGGGTTCATATTCTTTCCCCGGCCGTAGCGCGGGGCCTTCACCATCTCGATAAACTCCTGATCAATCGGCAGCCGGACCAGCTCAATGCCCAGTTGCTCGGCCGCCTTCTCGGCATTGCTCTTCTCGCCTAACCGCACCGGGCAATACGCGCCGGCGAAGTTGACCCCGGTAACGTGGATTCCCTGCTCCATCAGCACCCTGGCCGCGAGGATCGAATCCAATCCGCCGGACAGAAGTACAACACACGACGCCATCTGAATTAGGGCCGTGATTTGCTACGTGGACCGCTCCGAGTCACCCGAGCAGTCCTCAACCTAGCGGTTGCCCAGCCTGCCTGTGTTGTGCACATCGTGCTGCCACTTGGGCCAGGAAGCCTGCGTGTCCAGCAAACCGTCCGGATACCCGACAACGCAGTACAGAGCGTCACTCCCCGGGACAATGATGTTGCCGGTACTGGTAATCGTCGGTGAAGGTTTCCAGTACGGCATTTTGCCTTGGCGGGCAAAAGAAGCGGCTGGCCGATAATCTGAACAATGACATACCCACAGGACTTCACCGTCTTCCTGCCGAACACAGTAGAGCGCATCACCCCAGTTCTCATCCCGGCAGGCGCAGTACAGATAGCCGTTCCCGGCGAGTATCGGCGTCGTACCGCCATCAACCCCAAGTCGAGTGGACCAAACGACACTACCCGTTGCCAGCTCGATGCGGAAGAGTCTCGCCGAATCACCAATCGCGTACAACGCAGTCTTGCCGACAGCTACATGCAGGCCATGCTGACCAAGCGCCTTCTGCCACATGATGTTTCCCCCGGGTGAGACAGCGTACAGCCGGCCGGTACTCGAACCGCAATACACCGTGCCGTCCGTTCCGACTGCCAGTGTGCCACAAGCAATACCGGTATCGGTCATCACTTGCCAGGAGATACTGTCAAGCAGAGCTGTGAATCTGCACAGGTTGCCATCCCTGCCAGCAACAATGACGCCGCCGTCACCGTCAACCACGACCGCGCCGCCGACACGCGGGATATAACGTCTACGTTCCAGCCTCACCGTCTGTCCCAAGTCGGTAAAGAAGTAGAGGCTGTCGTTATCTCGTGGTACGTACAGTCTGTTGCCAACAACGGCTGGAGTGCCCCAAGAAATATAGGTCATCGAGTCCCCATGCTCGTATCCGGGCCAGTGCCACACGCGGGCAAGCGAAGGTGTGAAACAATAGAGCTCACCGTCCTGATGTCCAACGATGATATGACCGGTTGCCGCACAATACGATGGTTGTCCGTCGAAGAAAGTTCCTCCGCCCGGTATCAATTGACGAGCGGAACGACGCGTCTGGCCGGTAGCGAGGTCTATGCCATAGAACCACCCATCGTCTCCACCGGCGTAAACTGTCTCCCGGTTTTCATCCAGCACCACGACTGGCGACGAAACTACGCCATGCTCACCATCAGCCTGCCACACCCATAGCACTGCACCTTCTGTGCTGAGTACCAGTACCTCAGGCTCTGACCATTCCGATTCACTGCCATTCTTGTCTTTGGCCCTACAACGCACCTGCACGGTTCCGGCTGCGGCGTACCGGTGTGAGTCGAGTACGGTTTCGCCACTGGGAACAAGCACACTCCAACCGCCAACCATGTCGCCAAAGTCAAAGCAAAAAGCGACACTGTCTCCGTCCGGGTCAGTTGTCGTCGCCCGAAACAGTGCAATGCCGTGCGGTATGACCCGCTCCGGTATTGTGAACTGTGGTACTTCGGGAATCCCGTTGTCTAGCACGGTTGTCCATACCGCCTCGGTCCAACCTGATGCCCGGCCAGTCTCGCCCCAGAGGACCGCCATCGCCCTGACTGGATAATCGCCCGGATTCTTCCACTGATGCCGCACCTCGACGGTATCGCCAGAATGCCAGTTGAGCGTGGTGTCAATCAGCCCATCACCCCAGTCCACGACATACGCCACGTCCCGGTTCCCGGGCGCAGTCGTCGTCAAAGAAAAAAGCGCCCCTGCTTTGCGGTACACCTTCGCTGTCGTCGAAACGAATACCGGCGTTGCCGGCGGTGTTGGCCGGCAGCCGTTACCGAGCACTAACCAACTTGCCCCGCAAGCAGCAAGCAATTGAAGCCGTCTCATTCGAGAGCTGAGAATAGCACGTCACGGCCTGATTTCAAGCCTAGAGACGATTCTCGTCCGCTCCTATGAGAGGACCTGGCCGTGTCCAAGTAAGCCAGGGCGGATGCGACACTCAGCAGCTGGGCTGGACAAGGAAGAGAAAACCACCAGGTATTAGTGCATGGATGATATGATTTCTCGCCCTTTCGACTGCCCGAAGCCGTTGTAAGAAACTGCGGTTGAATGATTCGTGTGTACGCGGTATAAGAATAGTGTTTTCCGTATGTTGGGCAGAAATTTGAGGCTGGCAATTCAAGGGTAGGGGTCACTGGGGAGACAGCTACCCTAGGAAATCTTTGAGTTTCGACCCGTGCGAAATGAAACCCGCCTCCGACCCCCTCTCAGCTCAGACCTGGGCCACTGGTTCACTCACGGTCTTAGCTGCTGCATTGGTAGCCAGTTCTGTCACATCATGTGCCCCAAGGCGCAACCATGGTAGTCACAGAGTCGGTCACGGATACTGTGCCTCATTCTGGTACCGCTCAGGTCACTGGCTCTTGCACCGGACCTCTGGCTGGACTTGGGGGAGAACATCGGTCTGAGGTTGGGCTCATCTACCACGCATTGAGGTCTTGTCAAATTCTGTGGAAATAGATTCGGCGGTGTAGTAATAGCTCATGCTAGTTTGACCTCGACTCCGTCATGGTACTTGGCTCCAGC